>CAZIEC010000166.1:0-5549 GCA_964538145.1 uncultured archaeon | reverse complement strand
GATTTCGATCTTGCTCCAAGCTTGTAAGCGCCTTTTCCAAATAATTCAATTACATCGGTCCAGTTCGGACCAAATAATTTTGTTAAACTTGCATTATTTACGGTTGTAACTTTTAAAACTTTTGAATCTCCCACAGAACCATGAAATGTGTATACTCCTACTTGAGAAACTGCTCTTGGTGCAAATCCTAAGAATATTATGAAGAAAATTAATAATACTGGAATTATTTTAGTATTTTTTTTCATTTATTATCAACTTTTATAGTAAATTAAAAAACAAATTATATTTAGTTAAAATTTGAATAGTTGATTATTTAAATTTTACTTAACATGAAAAATAATACCTATATTTTGAAAGATGTAAAGTTTTTTAAAATGGAATGTTATTTTTTATTCAAGCCTTATAAATTTTATAAAAAAAGGAGAGATCTTTCTGATGGTAGAATTTTTTGAGGTTTCTAAAAAAATAAAAATAGCTTATGAAATAAGTGGGAGCGAAAATTTGCCCAAGATGGTTTTAATTCATGGTCTTTTTCTAAATTTTGATTGCTGGAAATATCAATTAACATCTTTTGAAAAAGATTTCCAGATTTTAAGATTTGATCTAAGAGGGCATGGAAGATCGACCAAACCAAGTAAGAGATTTACAATCAGAGACTATGTTGATGACATGACAAAACTATTAGAATACTTGAATTGGACAAATGAACTTTATTTAGTGGGTCATTCTCTTGGAGGCATGATTGCCATGGTTTATGGTTTAGAAAATAGCTCCAATGTAAAAAAGATGGTTGTTGCAGATAGTTTTTGTTTCGTTAGTCAAGAAGCTATAACTGATGTTTTAGGTAGAATAAATTCTTCTAAATTAGAAAAATTTGCTTTAGGAATCGGGATTAGAGGGTTATGTCCATATAATGAAGAGATTGCTCAATTTGTTGCAAAATTAGTCACTAATCATATGACTAAAAAAGATTGCTTAATTGCTACTGCTGCTTCAGCTGGATTTAATATATGTGAACATTTAAAAAATTTAAATTTACCAGTTTTAGTTTTAGTTGGAGAAAAAGATATTACAACTCCTGTTTGGGCAAGTGAAATGATCCATGAATGGTTACCGCAATCAAAATTAGTAATCATTCCAAATTCAGGTCATTTAACTATTTTCGATCATCCAAATGAGTTTAATAAAATAGTTTTAGAGTTTTTAAAAAAATAGAGATTAAAACAAAATAAAAGTGTTAACCCCATTTAATTACTCCAGCATTCCAAGCCCATCCAATTCCAGCGGCAGTTAGGACTACAACATCACCTTTTTTTATCATGCCCCTATTAGTAGCATATTCTAATGATATAATTCCATCATTTTGGCCATTATGGCCTATTTCTTCAAGATATATTGCTTGCTTGTAGGGTTCAACTCCTACAGCTTTAGCCACGTATTCAAATGCGCTTCTTTTCATATGAAGAAGAGCCAAATAATCTACATCCTTGCGGGTATAACCTGATTTTCTTAAGGCATCATCAATAACTCTCAAGAATGATTCCATTGAATAATTATCCAGTCTTTCTTTTAATTTTTCTGGATTTGGCACATCCAAATAGATTTGTTCTTTATCGATAGCTTCTTTAGAAATTGGAAGCATGGTCCCACCAGCCGGTACATACACGTCATCAGCAAACCTTCCATCAGTTATCACAGAAATTCCCAAAATTTTATTTTTATTGTAGTCTCTTCTAATAATTGCAGCAGCTCCACTCGCAGCTAAACTAATCATAAATCTGGAACGTGGATTTTTATAATTAATCAAATCACAATTTCTATATCCACTTGCTATAAGAATTCTATTAATATTATCATCAGTTAGAATTAGGCTTTTTGCTAATAATATTCCAATTAAAAATGTTCCACATCTTTGATTAATGTCAAATGCCCAAGGTCTTGATGGATTACCTAATAACTGCTGCAGTTTAATTCCATATGTCATCAAAGGTCTTTCAGCATATACTTCTCCTGCCCAAATTATCACGTCAATATCATTTGCTGTAATATTGGCTCGCTTTAAGGCTTGATAACTTGCTTTAGCACCCATTGCAACTGTATGATCTTCTGGACCTGGAACTGATTTACTTTTTAAACCAAATTTACGTTCTATGATGTCCTTTGGAATTCCTGTCTGTTTTGCTATATATTGACTAGTATGCCTGTATTCTGGAATATATATACCCCAGGATTCTAATCCGATTGGTAAATCTTCCATCTTGATTACCTTTATTTTAAATCTTTCTTCAAAATCTTACCCGATCCACTAATTGGTAAGCTATCTCTAATCTCAAAATATTTAGGAATTTTATATCTTGCCAATTTATCTTTTAAAAATTCCTTTATTTCTTCAATAGTTGCTGATCTCCCTTGCTTAAATTTAATAAAAGCTTTTCCTACTTCCCCCCATTTTTCATCTGGGACACCAATAACCGCAACTAAATCAATAGCAGGATGTTTATATAAGATTTCTTCTATTTCCACAGGAAAAATATTTTCTCCTCCACTTATGTACATTTCTTTTTTTCTACCAGCGATGTAAAAGAAACCCTCTTCATCTTGTCTTACTAAATCGCCTGTATGAACCCATCCATCTGAATCTATCGTATTTTTTGTTTCTTCTGGTTCTTGCCAGTATCCTGTAAATGCATGTGGCCCTCTTAGTAACAATTCTCCAATTTCTCCACGTTTTATTTCTTCATTCGTTTTAGTATTCACTATTTTAGTTTCACAATGAAAAACAGGTTTTCCAACTGATTCTGGCTTTTTCTTAATATAATCTTCTTGCAAGTAGAAATTATTTGGACCTACTTCTGTTAATCCATAACCCATCTTAAATAATTTATTTCGAGCCCAATACTTTTCCATTAAAGCAACTGGACAAGGAGCTCCACCAGATATGAAGATCTTCACGGAACTTAAATCTGTAGATTCAAAATTCTTTGAATTTGCCATCATATGAAACATTGTAGGGACACCTATAACGATTGTACATTTTTCTCTCTCAATAACTTTTAGCACTTCATCAGGATTAAAATCACCCATTAAAATTGATTTAGCACCTATATGATAAAATGGTACTAAAAGCACGTTCCATCCTCCAGTGTGAAATAGGGGAAATAATAATGGTTGTATGTCTTCAGGAGTTAAACCCCATGATATAATTGTATTAAAAGAATTCCAATAAATCGATCTATGGGGTAAAACAGCACCCTTGGGTAATCCAGTAGTTCCACCAGTAAATAATATTAAATGAGGATCTTCAAGATTAATATTTGATCTTTCAACATCCGAACCAGGCACCTTGTTTAGAAAATCATCATAATTAGGATCTCCAAATTCGTTTTTATTATTTGTTCCAATTTGTACATTAAGAATCTTATTATTTCTAAATTCTTTTACATTTGAACTAAATTTTAACTCATAGAAAAAAGCCTTAGGTTCAATTTTTTCTAAAAGTTTTGTTGTCTCAAGCGTGGATAATCTAACATTAAATGGAACAAGTATTGCTCCTATTTTGCCAGTTGCTAAAAACAAATCTATGCATTCAATTCTATTTGAGGAAAAAACCGCAACTCTATCACCTTTTCGGATGTCGTTATTTAATAAAACTCTCGCTAATTTATTTGCGCGTGTGTTTAAATCATCAAAGGTATATCTTTTATTCGCTATATAGTCATATATAGCTTCTTTTTTAGGGGTTAATTTTGCTCTTATACCTGCCCAGTCTCCAACCCAAGAAAATTCTGAAATTATAGAGAAATCTCCCATTTTATACATGCCCAATTCACCCTAATGCCCTATAAATTGGCCATTTTCTCCATATATAAGCAAATAAAATCTCAATCCATAGAAACCATAATATGAATGGCGTGGGGTTCATCCTCCAATAATTTGTAGTTTCACCAAAAATAACGGGTGAAAGCAAGTAATATGCAACAAAGCTTAATGTTCCAATGATTAACACTAGGAAGAAACGAAAAATAAAATTTTTCCATTGTGTAAATCTTTTTGGCCAATTATCGAAAAATAATGAAACTAATACAACAGCACAAATTAGAAATATAGCATAAGTTATATCCATCATATACCATCCTTTTAACCTAGTTACTGCATCTGGAGGAATACCACCCATCATTATAAAAAATGGGTCAAAAATGTATCTTGCAATATAAGGACCTAATAAAGATGAAAGAAAACCTAATAAAACACAAGCACCAAAAGCAATGATTCCTATGAAAGGTTGTTTTTTACCTAGCTTACTCCAAGGCCAATATTCAAATACCATTAAAGTTAAAAGAGAGAAGAAAATTATCCATTGTGTCCAACCTAATGAAAAAGCATAACTAGGAAAAGTAAAAATGGGCTTTACAGCATCTGCTTCGGATGTCGCATGAGGATTTCCAGCAGGTAAAAATAAGAGAAACCAAAATATTAATGTTACGATATTTCCGATTACCCAAATTAAGATTCCTTTTCTTGGTTGTTTATATTTAAAAAAAGGCCAATACATGGTGCCTGCAACCCAAAGAACTCCAAAAGAGAAACATGAACCACTTAAAGCCCCAAAAATAGACGCACCTACATACCATGCAATGTAAGGATCTGTTATTTCAGAACAATATAATGATATAAATAATGGAAGAAAAAGGAAAATAAACATTAAAATTATGAGTGAATTTATAATTGTTCCCACAAGACCAATTTTCCATGGTTTTTTAAACCAGTAATAATAAGGCCAATTTTCAAACCAAATGGCCCAAACAACGCCAATAAGACCAAATCCACCAATTACTGTTGCCCATGCTGTTATTTCCATTTCATAAAGTGGTAATGGGTTATGCCATCGTGGATCAAAAAATATCCACCAAGTAATTAAACTTATTATAAACACAATTAATATCGATAATACTCCAGCAATAGGTTGCTTATAACGTGGTAAAACGACAATGGGAGCTTCCTCAGCGCTAGGAACTCCTATTTTTTCTCCAGATAATGCCATTTTCATGCCTCCTATTAAGAATTTTTTAAATTTAAGAATTAAATAATATATAAAATTATTACTTGAATATTTAAAAGTATTTATTTAATATTTTTTGATTTTACCTTTTAAAGAATTAATTTAATCTAAAATTAAATCAAATCATTTTTAAGTTTAGAAAATAAAATTTTATTTAATTATATTTAATCTTAATAAAAACTATGGAGCATAAATTTATGCCAGAAAACGATGACAATTCCAATTTATTCAATTTTTTGAAGAAATTAATTTCTTTCTTAATCATTATCATAGCAATTTTAGCATGGATTACGTATGGCACTTTAGAAGGCGTTTTTGGAGCGCTCTCTTATTTTTTCATTGGTGTTCTAAATATTTTTCCTTGGGTTATTCCAATTATCGGAATTCCATTGGGGATTTTAGATGTTATTGGAATTTATGGCTTCAACATGTACAATTTAACTCTCAATTTTAGCCATTTAAATTCAAGTTGGATGTCTTTCACTTGGTA
>CAZIEC010000165.1:2587-5622 GCA_964538145.1 uncultured archaeon | reverse complement strand
CTAGATATTTTTAAGGATGTGGATATCGTGTATCACCAAGCAGCTTTTACAAGCGTTCCCCAGTCCGTTAAAATGCCGTTTAATTGCAATGATGTAAACGTAAATGGAGTATTGAACGTGTTAAATGCTGCGAGAAAAACTGGAGTTGAAAAAGTAATTTTTGCCTCGAGTTCTAGCGTGTATGGAGATACTCCAACATTACCTAAAAGAGAAGACATGCCAAGAATACCAATATCTCCTTATGGCGTGGCAAAATTAGCTTGTGAATCCTACATGCAAGTTTATCATCACGTGTACGGACTTAAGACGATATCTTTAAGATATTTCAATGTATATGGCCCAAGACAGCGAGATTCTCCTTACAGTGGTGTAATTGCCATTTGGTTAGGCCGAATCATTCGAAATGAAGATCTAATAATATTTGGAGACGGTACGAATTCCAGAGATTTTACCTACATAAAAGATGTTGTAAAAGCAAATTTACTTGCTGCGCAGAAAGATGTATCTGGAGAAATCATTAATATTGGTGCAAATTCCCCAATCACGCTTACAGAACTTGCTAAATTAATGCTAAAATTAACAAACAGAGAAGACCTAAAAATAACATATACTGATCCAAGACCTGGAGATATTCTTCATAGTTATGCAGATATTAGTAAAGCCAAAAAGCTATTAGGATTTGAACCCGAATACGACCAAGAAAAAGGTTTAAGAGATTATTTCAAGTGGTACAAGGGAAAATATAACATAAAAAATCTGGATGTCAATTAATTCTTCATTAAACCGCTTATTTTTATATAATTCCTAATCTTATTCTATTAAAATTAATCTTTATAGTGATTCATATGGTATTCAATTCTTTTAATTTTCTATCTAATATTTTCCTTTGATCTCCTTCAATTTTAAAAATTTTTGGCAGGTTTCCCACGTATCCAACTTTATTATCCCTGCTAATTAAAGCTCCTCTTATGGCGGGATAATTTTGAACTTCATTTAAAGCATTTCTTATAGATAGATCTATATCATCACCCTTGACGAGATTAGCAATCCTAGTGGCATAACCATCAGCAAGAGTGGCATTGTCAGCAAAAATAGTCACGGCATCTGCTTGACCTAAACTTATTGCGTGTCCTATCGTTGCAGAACTGGTGGCAATCCCGATCGGGCAATCTTCTTTTTGGATTATGAAACCTATATTAAGGTTCAATCTATTTTCTCCCGCATAGAGTGCTATTTTCATTTCTTGTTCCGAATCAATAGCAATTTCACCGCCATTTTCTACAAGCGCAATCCTTGCTGGTTTATCGCCAGAATTTTCTGGTTGTTTCATTATTTTTAGCATCAAGTCTGCCAAAGCACCTGCTACTGTAGCCATTGGTCCCACATCACATGAAAATGCAGCTTCAGTCATCAAATTTATAATTTCATGATTAGACTGTACTTCGATGGGAGAAAAAGAAGTTAAAAATTCCTCATTTTCTTTAATAAAATCCTCTAAACACTTTCTATGGTAAAGGAATGTCTTTTTAGCTCTTTTTATGGCTTTTATCGACTCTGAAATTATTGTTACATCCGATTCTTTTTCAATAAAGTGGTATTTAAAGACTTTCATTTAGAAATTATCTGAGATATTCTCGATTTTAATACTGTATTTCTATTTAATTAAATATAAATAGACTTAATATTATTATGTAATAAAGATAAAAAGCATTAAAATGTCCATGAAGCCAGAAAAATACGAGGAAATCATTTCCAAGCTAAAAGAAGAACTTGGTTTTGAATGTGCAATAGCAAATAAATACGGGATAATTTTAGCTTCAAATATCAAGGAGTTCTCCAAGAATAAGGTAATTCCACAAATGATATTATCAATGATTACGAGTTCTAAAGAATTAGCTAAAGAATTCAATTTAAAAGAGATAAGGTCATTTGCTTTCGAATCAGAAAAGTATAATTTTTTATTCACTTTTACTAAAGATTTAATCTTAGTTTCAAGACTAAACTTAGACGTCGATCTTGCCAAGTTCATGCCTAATATTGGAGAATTTTTGGAAAAATTGAGTGAGGAATCAAGAGTAAAAGAAATTCAAGATTTCACGACTTTTGATTTCTCCCGAGAAATTGAAAGGATAAAAGAAACACTCGATTTAAACAAGCCAGAGAAAGATAAATATTCAATTATTAAAGATATTGTTAATTACATATCATCATGAGGTTTTGAATGCTTAAAAAAGTGGTGGAGGTGTAAAAGGAATTTTACGTCAAGTTTATATCTTAAAAGGTAGCAAGTTGCTATATTACAGGCATTTTGGGAAAGCCTTAAAAAAAGAAGTTTTTGATTCAATAATAGGAGATTTAATTAAAGAAGCTTCAAGTTTAGGAGGAAAAGATATAGGAACTCATGATTATTTCAAGTATAGAATTTCTTTTGCCACCGATAAAGAACATGATTTACTTTTCATATTTGTTTCTGGATTAACTGACAATCCAGAAAACGTGGGAAAAGAATTAAGAAAGTGCAGGAAAGAATTCCTTAATTTATATGGAGATATTATCAATCAAGATTTTGATGAATCCATGCTAGAAATGTTCGATCCAATCGTGGATTCTTTTCATCGAAATCTTAGACCAAAAATTTCCTTGGTTGGATTTTCTGGAGTTGGTAAAACAACCATCACGAAATTAATCAAGGCAGAAGAAATACCAATGCAACACGTTCCAACAATTACTGGAGATATTGCAACTATTAAAATCGGAAAATTGCATTTTCATCTATGGGATTTTGCAGGTCAGGAACAATTTAGCTATTTATGGAACAATTTCGTGAAAGGAAGTGACGCAGTCTTAATAATTACCGATTCAACCTTGGAGAATGTAGAGAAGAGCAAGTTCTTTTTGGAATTAATAAAAGAGCAGGCTCCAAATGCTCACACTGCTGTAATAGGTAATAAACAAGACTTAGAAGAAGCAATGAAACCAGAAAAAATTGAACAGATACTTGGATTGAAGACGTACTCGATGATTGCTAAGGATCC
>CAZIEC010000165.1:0-2487 GCA_964538145.1 uncultured archaeon | reverse complement strand
CACCATTAAAAAAGGAGAAAGAAGAAGTAAAAATTGAAGAAAAAGTAGAAGAAAAAATTGAAAAAGTTGAAAAAGAAGCAGTTAAAAAACCAGAAACTAAAATAGAAATATCTCCTGAAGAATTCATGGTTAAGGATCGCCCAAAAGTTGTATTATCAGTACCAAAAGGTGCTAAAGCTAAACTTAAAACATCTCCTTATTCTCAAGTTTCAAATGCTCCTGTTGCAGAAGAATTAAAAGAAAAACCAAAGATCACGGAAGAAAAAACACCAGCACTAGAAGAAGAAACAAAAATAAAAGTAGAAGAAGCAAAAGTAGAAGAAATAAAAGTAGAACCACCTGCGCCTGCATCTGAGCCACCGCGCATTGATCTTTCAGAATCCTTGGTAACGAATCAACAAAAATCAGACATAGAAAAAACCATCATGGACTTAAAGATCAAAAAAGCAAACCTTTCGAAAATAGCTTTAGACCTTGAAATGAAAGAATTGACAGGAGAAATTTCAACGGAAGAAATGAAAGAAAAGAAAGCACGATTAGACAAGATAAAAAGCGATATTGATAATCAAATAAAAGATTTGGAAGAACTCTTAAAATAAACACGATGATTTAAAATTTTTCGTTGAGAATTTAATTTTAAATCATAATGGTTTTATACATTTACTTTTTTTCTCATCATCATCACATTTTCTCAAATACATTTTAGTTCTTGGACCATTAAAAATAATTCTCGCATTGAAATATTAGTTCTTATAAAAAAATATTAAAGTTATCCAAATTAATATTTAATAATCGATTTCTTCCGAGGTTCATTTAAACAGAAACACGAAATGAGTAATCTATAATCATGACAATCATGGTAATGAAATTTGGAGGTAGTTGTTTAGTAGATCAAGATGCTTTTAATAGAATTTTAGAAATAACAGAACTATTTTCTGATGTTAAAAAAGTATACGTGATCTCTGCATTTAAAGGAATCACCGACTTGCTTTTAGCAACGGCTCAGAATGTGAATGATGCTAAAATTTTAGATAAAAACATGGCAATCATCGAAAAAAGGCATTTTGACATCATAGAACAAATATTTGAGGAAGATTCCAAGTATTATAATAGTACAAAAAAGTGGATTGATGAAAAATTAAGTGAACTTGAAGATATTTTTGAAGATATTAGAGAATTTGGATTGGAACCATATTATCAAGACTTGGTCTTGAGTTTTGGAGAGATCCTTTCGACCTACATTACGAATCAATTTTTATTAAGCAATGATCATGATTCAATGTTTATTCCAGCAAATCAAATCATCATCACGAATGATGAATTTAACAACGCTTATCCCATATATAAATTAACAAACGCAAGAGTGGCAAAGTTTTTATTACCATTGCTTGAAATTCCTGAAAAAAATACAATAGCTTGCGTTACTGGATTCATTGGAAGAAATAAAATCGGTTATACCACGACATTAGGAAGAGGAGGCTCCGATTATACGGCAACAATTTTAGCACGCTCATTACACGAAGTAGGAAACGACAAAGATGTAAAAGTCATTTTATGGAAAGATGTAGATGGAATCATGGCAATCAATCCCCTATACGCTAAAGAATCCTCCTTAATACGAAATTTAAATTATGATGAAGCAAAACATATAGCAAATTTTGGTGCTAAAATATTACATCCCAAGTGTTTAGAAGCTATTGAAAGCGATAATATTCCCTTAGAAATAAGAAACTTTGAAAAACCACGAGAACAATTTAATTACACGAGAATTTCTAACATTTCTGATAAGGACCAAATAAAAGGAATATCTGCTGAAGAAAATGCCGTGATAATAACAGTTTCTTCTGGAAGCTTGGTTGATGTTCCAGGCGTTTTGGCGCGAATCTTTAAAGCCTTGAGTAAGAACAATATAAGTGTTTCCCTAGTCGCTCAAAGTGCTTCTGAAATCAACACATCTTTCGTCATAAAAAAGAGTGATGCTGATAAAGCCATAAAAGCTCTAAAAAATATAGATTTTTTTTCTGAATTCTTCACGTTAACACACGAAGAAGTAGGAATTATTAACATTACAGGTGCTAAGGTATTAGATAATGATACAAAAGTAAAAATATTCAAGGCATTAGGCGAGAAAAACATTCACGTGAAAGCAATCAGTCAATCAACCGAAGAACTTAACCTCAGTTTGGTCATTGATAAAAATCAAGTAATGAGTGCCATAAAAATCATCCATGAATTCTTATACGAAAATTTAAAATCAGAATAGAATGAATTGAACAAAATCTTGATTAATTAAGTCAAGTAAGATTTAAATTTAGCTAAATTAATGCTAAAAAAATGATATTGAAATTGGCTACTTTATATTTTAAAAAAAATTATTTCTTTTTAAAAAATGAGATAAAGATATTAAAATAATAAAGAGGGAACAAAAATATTTCAAATCTCTTTGTTTAGAAAAAATAAATAACAAGCTATTTTATTGGGTTCTCG
>CAZIEC010000164.1:0-5725 GCA_964538145.1 uncultured archaeon | reverse complement strand
AAAGAATTTTTAGCAAGTTTTGATTATGTAATTGCTACGACTGCAAAAGGAAAGCATTATAGGAATATTAAAAGGACTGCAATATTTCCAGAAGATTTGATTTTACCGTTTACCAATAAACCTATGAAAGTTGCAATTCTTTTTGGTAGAGAGTCGCGTGGTTTGACAAATGATGAAATTAAACTTGCGAATATTTCATTAAGAATTCCAGCAAGTGAGGAATATCCTACATTAAATGTTTCGCACGCTTGTGCAATTATATTACATGAAATTTATAAAAAGCTCCGTGATATCTCTATTGGAAGGGGAAAAAATCCCATTCTAATAGCAGATAGAGAAGATAAAGAGTTGTTATATTCAATCATTAATGAAATCATCTTGAATTTAAAAATACGAACTCATAAAAAAGAAAATGTCCTGCTTGCTTTTAAAAATACTTTTGAACGCAGTTTCATCTCAAAAAAAGAATTAAGCTTAATCATAGGCGTTTTTTCAAAATTGCGAAATATATTATCCAATATCAAACCATTTGAAAACTCATCCTCCATTAAAAAAGAAGAGTAGAAAATATTTAATTACTATAACGCTTCATATACTCTTGGTTTTCGATCATTGACCTTAATCTTTTCAGGCATGGTCCTGAGAATTCTCCTAATAACCTTTGAGAGAGCATTGGGGTTTTTATAACCCATTGCTTCAGCCCATTCTCTGGCTGTTGCTTTTCCCAATTCTTTCAACTTATCAAGACAAATTTGTTCATAAGTTCTCATTAATTTTTGAGTCATTTTTTCTCTTTTTCATTTTAATAATTTTAATCAATAATATAATTCCAATACATAGTTGGGTCAATGCTAATATTATAAATATTAGAATTGGAAGCCCTATTAAATTAGAGAATAAGATAATATCTCCATTAGAAGAACCTATTAAAAACCAATGCGGTAGACCAAAAAAATTATTAATGGTATACAATGGAAAATCCAACCAAGCAAAGAATAGCAGGACCTCTAAATAATATTTTATCCAAGTACTAACATTTTTGTTTAAATACAATGTAATTAGGATTATAATAATTGATATCCATTGAAAAATTTCGCCACCCAATAAAACTAAAGGTAAAAATTGCTTTGGAACACCAATAAAATTTACATAACCAGCATTAAATTCTCCTCCCAATAATATTGGAAATGGATAAAATTCTATTACCTTACCACCAGTAAGAATAATAAAAAAGACATGTCCCATTTCATGAATAAAATCACTACTTAACGCACCTAAAATAAATAAAAGTATCAAAATTTTAGATTTTTTAGAGATTTTTTCCATTATTAACACTCTTAAAGAAATGATGATCTTTAGACCTAGCATTATTAACGATGAAAATAAACCTAAATGGACAGTTTTTAAAGATGTTGGTGGAAACCCTGTAGGATTTATAATAATACTATGAGGATTGAAAAATTCTATGATTAGAACTATAGAAGATATAATTAAGATTAAAAAGCTTACTTTTCTCTTTAAAACATCAAATTTAGATAAATTGTTAAACATGAGGTAAGCAGAGCTAAGAGTAATGATTATATAAAAAATTGACACTTGTACTGTTGTATAAGTTTCCTCTTTCAAAACTGGTAAAAATTCACTGGCTTTTGCATGAATTACAGTAAAAAAATCTAGATTTAAAGATAATAACAAGATAGAGCTTACTAAAATTAGAATCTCTATTGAATTAAAGATCCATTTAATAAAACGATGAGATTTTATGGTCATTTTTCGATACAAATAAATGTTATGATGGGTCTCGAGAATGCTAAAACATAATATTCGGGGATATATTTATATTTTAAGCCAGAAATCATTTTATCTAATACCAACTTGCTGTAATACTTTTCACATTATATAAAGTATGATTTTCGCATCTCTTTTTTTTATTAAGACATGAATTTTGAGATTATTTTTGAAAAATAAGGTTAATTTTTTATTTCTAATAGAACTCAAATACAATAGATTTGTATTTCTATCTCAATTTATTGTCAATCAATATATATTTACACAAATATAATATTAAAGTTATGGTAGCTATAAAAAGCACTGTAGTTATTAATAAATATATGAGATTATCTTTAGAACAATTTGTAAAAAAATATAAAATTGATGATTTTACAGTCCCATTAGAGCTATCTAGCCAAGAAAAAATAAATTTTTATAATGATTTCATTAATATTTTTAAAGCTATATGTAGGATCTTTGATAAATTGACAAATATTGCTTCTCTTCGCGGAGGACAAGTATTAATGAGTCTTGCTAAATTAGAAAAAACAGAAGCAATCATCAATAAAACAGATGTGAAGAAAAGCTTAAATATTGATAGATTAGAAAAGTTGATTCATTCTTTTGAATATTTGGAGAAAATGAACTATATTAAAATAGAAAAGAAAACCTCTAAATTTCATATTGTGAAATTAAACGAGGAGGATAATCCCGATTTTACCTTGTTTAAGGAAATTGTTCAAAATTTTTGGGAAACTCCTGAAGAAGAAGCTAAAAAAGTAAAGAAATGGGGAATATTAAAATGAAGAAAATGGAGAAAAAAGGTATAGAATTAAATTTTGAAGATGAAAAAAGTGAATGTAAATCAGTTGAGATTATTAGAAAAGAGTTTTATAGAAAATTTATCTTGTCAATAATCATTTTAAGCTTAGCAATTTTATCATTCTCATTATACATGATCTTTTTCTTAAAATTGGATCTTTCAGGGATGTTCAAAAACTTAATCAAAATTACTCACACGAATTATTTTACATTGATAATAGGTTGGTTCCTTTTTGCCACTACCATTTTCTTAATAGCCTATTTCTTGAAAAACTTGTTAATTAAGACTACTCCTTCACTAATTGAATATGTTGAAAAGGAGTCCCGGATTCTTGGCCTTAGATTTCAAAAAAGGTTCATGAGCATTTTCTTATTTTTACTCTTCAATAGCATTGCGTTGATTATTTTTATATTAGATGCATTTAATATCATAAAATTTGATAAACCTCCTCAAGGATTAGCGTTTAAATATTTTTTCTTTTCTTATCTCGGTTTCAGCATTGTTATTCCAATATTTTATGCCATTTTTAACGACAATATTGTTATAAAATTAAAAAATAATTTTGAAATTAAATTAGGATTTGATTTCCCTATAAAAAAATCTAAGAAGCAAGAAACTCAATTAATCGGAATAAAATTCAAATCTAATAAGCTTAGTACGAAATTTGATAGGTGCGGAAAGAAAATATATACTACCATTGCCCAAAGACGATGGTTACCTGGAGAAGAAAAGTCAAAATTAAGCCCTTACTTGCATTTTCGTTGTTTTTCAACTCCATTTAATTTTCAAAATCAATTCTTAAACATAATTTTAGCTTTAAATGAATGGTATTATTATTACATCGTAAGAAATTTGTGTTTAAGGCACATTCCCAGATTTTTAGATCTTTATTACAGAGAAAGAGATATGGAATTTCGAAAATTTCTCACATGTATATGAGTAAAGATAATTAAAATAAATTAAAATTTAAATTACTTTTATAAAAAAAATCTCTTTTGTAGAGCTACATATTCATTATATTCTTCTAATTGATCATCTACCAAATCAAAAACCATCCAGTATAATTGTCTAAACAACTCTTCTGGAAAAATTTCATGGTTGTAAATAATGTCTTCTACAAGTTCTTCTGTCAATATTTGAGCATTTATGGGTTTATCGTATAGCAAAAACCTCATCATCGCTTTTTTAACCTTTTTATTGACGATGTTCTTTATCAAATTGAAACATATATCGCTTTTTGGATCTATGAAATATGGAAAGTTAAGGTCATCCTGAATTTTCACATATTGGAGTGATTTTACTATTTTTTCTACAGAATAATTCAATGAACTTTCTTGAATGCCAAATCGCTTGCAAAAATCTTTTTTAGATTCATGTACAGGGAAACAATATGGATGGCGTTCAATGATATAATAGCTTGCCACGAAAAATTTATACAAATCGTGAGGTATCTTTTTTACAACCCTCAAATATTTATACACGAGAGAGACTGCTTCCAGAAGAATCTCTTGATTAACATTAAATTGATTTAAGTATTGCTCTCCATCCTTTATTAAATCAATTGTTATTCTATCCTTGGTGTTTAATTCATCTAATGAAACAATTGGAATTTCTAACATTTTAGTTGCCTTACCCTTATATTTTTAAATTTGAGAAATATCAAGATGATATTTCAATGATACAAGTATAATATCAAATTCGTAATAATGATATTTAAATTTGATGCAAAGTGATGCATAGTGATGCATTTTTGGTAACATTTAAATATGCATGTTTGTTTTATATTTTTAAATACTTCAAAATCTCGACAAAATTTAGCTTAAATAAATGGCCCCATCTAATACTGAACCAGAAAAAAAAAGGGTAACTGTAAATTTAGAGTTAATAGATTATAAGATCATTGAAGCCTTAGAAGGGGTCATCGCTAACTCAAAATCTGCTGTCATATATCAAATGATTAAGGAATGGATTAATCAAAATTCTGAAAGAATAATGAAGACTTGGGACATAGACTTAGCAGGTATTAGAAGACAGGTTCTAGCAGAAACAAAAGGCTTGCCGATTAAGGAAGAGTTAAAGGAATTAGATAAAGAGATAATCAATCAATTACCTCGTCTTTTTGAAACTATTAAGAGCATAAGGGTTGAAGAATTGGCAGAGATATTAGAAATAAATCAAAAAACTCTCAAGAAGATAATTTTTGGTTATAGAGATGAATTATTAAAGCGAGATTTGGATTTAAAATACGAAAATGGATTGATCATTAAAATTTAAATTAATTTTTAATTAGCCATAATTTACTTTTTAAAGCATTAAGTGGAGAAACAAAATTATGGGAATTACATCTTCTAATAACGAAATTTATCAGGAGGATCTTTCAAGGACAGTGATTCCATTTGAAAAGTTTTTTAAAGTAAAAAATGAAAAGGATATATATTCTGGAAAGGAAAAAATTCCTTTTAAATTAAGGAAAAAAGAATTTCAACAAATCTTAATTAAAGAATTTCTGGATTAAATTTAAATAAATTTGAAATTAATCATTTAAGTTGTTTTGATTCAGGAACCTCCTAAAAATATAAAATAAAATTAATCCAACTAAAAATCCAATTAAAATATTGAATACCAAGCAAGTTAAAGCGGATAGAACTATAATTGGCAATTTTTTCTTAGAATAATCCTTGAACGCCATCTTTCCCAGTAATAAAGCCGTATAAATCAACATTGAACCTAGAATAGAACTGGGAAATTCGCTAAAAATCAGAAGTAAGGTTTCTGAAAAAAAGAGTCCCAAAAATATTTCAATTATGCCTTCTAAGATCATGGATCCTCCCGTTCTTGCCCCAAATGCATATTGAGCGGCTAAACCTCCAGAACCATGACAAAGAGGTATCCCACTAAAAAATGTACTGAAAATATTCATCAATCCCATGTTTGTAGCTAAAGTATTGGCATCTAAATTATCACGTTCATCTGGAAAAAGATCTTTTATAAGGCTAATTGTAGCGATCATTACATTTGTTAAAGTTAAGAAAAATTGGGCTATACCGGCATAGATTATCCCGATTAGCATCAATTGAAGATCTGGGACATAAAACTGAAAAATAGGAATTCCAAATTTAAATAAATTCAAGG
>CAZIEC010000163.1:0-5730 GCA_964538145.1 uncultured archaeon | reverse complement strand
GATCATAAAACTCAAGGAATAACTTATATCAAGCGAAAAGAAGATTATTCTCTTGAATTTTTAAAAAACATTAAGGAAGTTAGTCATGCTGAGTTATATAAATCTTCTTTTTCGCTCATACTACATGTCAAATCATTAAATGCACCTAAATAATTAATAACATTTTTATTAGTAGACATCCAATAATTTTCTTATTAATGCATAAATACATTTTTTTCTTAATTAAAGCATTAATATTATCATTTTAAATAGAACCCGACAAAATATAATTATTAATGCGCAAATTGGGTTTTTAATTTAAACTAATTTATTTAAAATAAAGGGTTAAAAATGAGAATCATAACAATAAATTTACCTGAAAAATATTTATCAGCTATTCAAATTCTTAACGATTTAGGCATTTATACATCAAGAAGCCAGGTGATTCGAAAAGCTTTGGGAGAATTTCTTGAAGCAGAATTAAAAATGTATGAAGATTTAGAAGATGAGACTTTTAGGAAACTTTTCCGAAGTCTTAAAAAAGAAAGAAGATAATTTTTTCTTATTTTTTTATTATAAATTTATAAATCTACATTTAATTCAATTTTACATGAGTTACACCTTTTTACTCCTCTAAAGAGTGAGTTTCCGCAATTTGGACATGTGTATCTTTTAATTTCAGCTTGAATAAAATCCTTTACACCCATTTCTCTTATTGAAGGAATTGATCTAAGAATTATCTCTCTTGCTAACTTTACAGGATAGTTAGTGATGTACTTACACGGAAAGTCATCACATTGATAACATCCTTCAATTTCTTTAGATTTACAACAATTTTTGATGGGACATGCTTTACAAACAGGGAATACTTCTCCGGAAGAACGGCATCCTGTACATTTAATATCATCCACAGTTTTCACATATGGTTTATAAACTTTCATTAAAGCATTCTTGAATTTTAAGTTGTCATTTTTATGGGCAATGTAAATAGAACAGACCCCACAATATAAGCCACAAGCTCCTAACAATTCAGTTTGATTTTCTATCAATATTAATCAAGTTTTTAATGTTAATTAAAGCGTAATTAAAATTTTGATGTATTCACTTAAAAAGATTATAGAAATTTTAGAAATTTGCTTAATGGAACTTTTGCTCCAATTTTAGGTGGAATTTCAACTGCTTTTTTAACATCTTCATAAGAGTATCCCTTTTCATACAACTTTTCTATTGCTGGAGAAAAGACCTTATGGTAAAAATTTTCACCCATTTTCTTAATTATTTTATCAAATTCTTTTGTTGTAATCCAATGTTCTTTCTTTCTATGCGTTAATGAAACTCCCTTTTCCTTACCTTTTGTTTCTATTTTATATCCCGTAGCTTTTTTTCCCATTCTAGCCCTATATCCAACAATTGCGATAACAATTCCATGAATTTTAGCTTCTTCTTCCGAATATCCTTTTTTAAGCCAATCAATTCTATGGTATTCAGCAATTATATCCCATTTGCCAATTTTGATATTTTCTAGTTGTTTTATTTCATCCTTACTTAAATTAATGGCATTCATGTTTTTAATCACCGTTTTTTTATTGAAATATAGAATATTTTCGAGATAATATTTGCAACCTATATATATAAGTGTTAGTTCAAATGGTATTAACGCTTATTTTTATTTTTAAAAAAGAATTAATTAAATAAATTAAACACACATTATCATTATTATTAAAAACTTAAGTAATACTATGAGAAAAAATGATGCAATGATGAAAATAGCAAGATATTATAGTAATAAAGATGTTAGACTCGATGAAATGCCTAAACCGACTATTGGACCTAAAGAATTCCTTGTAAAAGTAAAGAGATCTGGAATTTGTGGGTCTGATATTTTAGAATATTATCGTTTTGCTAAAATGAAAAAATTAGGTGTAGATAATTTAATTCTTGGTCATGAGATTGCTGGTGATATAGTAGAAGTTGGTGAAGAAGTCAAAGGATATAAAGTTGGAGATCGAGTTTTTGTTTCACATCACGTGCCATGTTTTGAGTGCCATTATTGCAAATTTGGTCATCATACTGCTTGTGAATTACTTCATAATACTAATTTTTATCCCGGTGGTTTTGCTGAGTATGTAAGAATTCCTTCAATTAACATTGAAAAGAAAGGAGTTTATAAATTAGCACAATCAATGTCTTATGATGAGGCTGTTTTCATTGAACCATTAGGATGTGTTTGTCGCGCCCAAAGGCTTGCAAATGTTAAAAAAGGTTTGAGTGTTCTTGTTTTAGGGAGTGGTGTTTCGGGTATATTGCATGTTCAATTGGCAAGATTGAGAGGGGCTGAAAAAATATTTGCAACAGATATTAATGATTTCAGACTTAATATGGCAAAGAAATTTGGAGCTGATGAAGTCTTCCATGCAACTGAAAATATTTCAGAACGGGTTAAAGAATATAATAATAATCGTTTGCCTGATATAATTATTGTATGTACGGGGGCAATTTCTGCAGCTGAAGAAGCTTTAAAATGCGCAGGTCCAGGTAGTACCATAGTATATTTTGCCGTACCAGAACCTGGAGTTATGCTAAAAGTACCAATAAACCAATATTGGAGGAATGAAATAAAAATCATGACTTCTTATGGTGCAGCCCCAGAAGATTTGCAAGAATCTTATACTTGGATTTTAGCAAAAAGCATAAATGTTGATGATTTGATAACTCATAGATTTTCCATTGAACATATAGGAAAAGCGTTTGAAATTGTTTGTGAAGCGAAAGAATCGTTAAAAGTGATTATTGAATTTGAAGATTAATGTATATCTTTTTTTAATTCTTCTTCTCAAATTCATATTGTCCTTCCTCTAAGTGTTTCAAAATAATCCATTTTTCCCAAAAATTATAGATCTCTCTAATAAAACCCTTCATCTTTTTCTTAGGAAAGATCAAGTCCATTTCTAATAACTTCGAAATCAATTCTTTTAAATCTTGAAATTTATAGTTTAAATTTAATTTTTGTACGGTTTCATTTATTATTAGTTGTCTTTTTTTAATTTTTTCTCGCATGTAATCAAATGGATGAGTATCAGGAGCTTTTACAACATATCCATGGCTAGAAGTTAAATATTTAGCATGTTTAAGATAAATTTTTTCAGCTTTATCAATATCCTTTAAATATTTAGTAATAGAACATTGTTTAAACCCATACCAAGGGCCAAAACCATTTGAACTTTTTTCTAATTTATCAAAACCTAAGCAACTTACGTGTAATACTTTGTTATCCTTTAATAAAAATCCAACATGAGATATTGAATGTCCAAAAAACCCAATTGTTTGAATTTTTAAGCCATTGATCTCTAATAATGAGCCTGGTGTAAAAGAATTTACTTTTTTACATGTTTTATATTTATTTAAGTTTGCAAATTTTTGGATTTTATTAAATTCTAAATCCTCATTCCATCCATAAATTAAATAAAAGTTTTTGAGATCAAGCAAATTTTCACTTTCAGGATAAGGAGCATGAATTTTTGCGCCAATATTTTCCCAAGCATGTACATGGGCAATATGATCGAGGTGACCGTGTGAACAAATGTAATCAGAAATAGGACCTACGATTTCACTAATTTTTGTAACATATTCTGGTTCAATATTAAGGTCAATAACAACTGTTTTTTTATTTCTATCTTTTTTTGGTAAAATTATTAAACCATCGCAGCAAGAAAAGTAAAATGGGGTTTCAATTTGATGAACCAACCATATATTTGGAGTTACTTGAGATATTTTTAAATTCTTTATCTCTGGGACGTGCATTAATCAATTTTTACTTAAAAATTATTTTAAAAAATATAATTAAACATGCATTTAGAAATTATCTATTCTCTTATTTATCAAAAAATATAAGGAAAATTATTATTTTTGAGATAAAATAAAAAAATTATTGAATTTTTTTATAAACCTTTAGGACCATTCTTGTAAATTTCAAAAGCATCGTCTACAGAGGCATTTTCATGTACAATAGCTCTTACGGCTTGAATCATGCCAATTGGACTATCACTTTGAAAAATATTGCGACCCATATCCACGCCAACAGCTCCTTTTTCAATAGCATTTTTAGCCATCTGAAGTGCATCTCTTTCAGGAATTTTCTTCCCTCCAGCGATGACAATAGGAACTGGGCATATGCTTGTTACTTCTTCAAAATTTTCACAATAATATGTCTTAACAAATGTAGCGCCCATTTCTGCAGCCAATCTACTTGCCATTCCCAAATATCGTGCATCTCTTGCCATTTCTCTGCCAACAGCTGTTACTGCCAAAACTGGAATGCCATATTGTTGTCCTAGATTTACTAGTTTTGATAAATTCATGATAGTTTGCTTTTCATATTCTCCTCCAACAAATATTGAACAAGTAATCGCAGAAACATTAAGTCTTATGGCATCATCAATGGTAACATTAATTTCTTCATTTGAGAGTTCTTTTAGCATGCTTGCTCCAGCAGAGACTCTTAACACTATGGGGATATCATAATCAGGATTAACACAACTTCTTAACATGCCTCTTGTAAGCATTAAAGCATCAGCATATTCAAACAAAGGTTCAAGAGTTTTAAATTGCTTCAACGCCCCTGGAATATTTCCAAAATAACCATGATCAACTGCTAACATTACACATTTTCCTGTCTTAGGTTTAATAATGCGAGCTAAACGATTGTGCATTCCCCAGTCCATTTTTTTCACACTTTCCTTATTTATTGAGTTATATTTTTTTATGTTTATTACAAAAAGCAGCCATTAAATATTTATTTTTCGTCTGTATTTGGATTATTAAATAGACTAAATTGACGGCTTTTCTACAATAGAGAGAAAAATTCTTCAACCTTACTCTTAATTTTATTTGCCAATTTAGGAGAAAATCTTTGCTTTATGAATTCCTTTATTAATGATATTCGATAACGATCAATATTACTAGTCATGAATTCATTAGATAACTTAGATATTAATTCATCTTCATATATCTCATTAACATTTTCCAATAAATCCTTAGTAAATTCTGCTTCTTTTATAAAAGTTGCTATATTTTCTCGGATTAATATTAACTGCTCATTTTCATTCATTATATTTAGAGCTTTTTTAACAATTTGTTCTTCAAATGTTAATTTACTTTTCCAAGGGGTTTTAAGTATATTTTGATGAGCATCCATTAAAAAAGCATTTTTATCCTTTAATTTTATTTTATCATAATCAACTGGTTCTAAGAAAACAATCTCATTCGTGCCCTTATATTTTTCTGGTAAAATGCTATCTGCAATTGTGTTCAGTTCTTTTGTTATATCTTTTTGGTCTTCATATTTAATGATATAGGAAGGATAATTAAAGACTTTAGCATGAATTAAAGAAAAAAAGCCGTATAAACCAAATAAATTTATAAAATTTTTTAAAGAAAATTCTGTTGGTTCAGGCTCTTCTGTAGTTTTTTTCATTAATAGATCAATCTTTTCGTATCCTCTCACGATACCTTTTGTATCGACAAAAACAATAAAATTATGATCCGGACAAACTCCTCCTTGAGGTACTTGAATTTTAATGATACCAAATTTTTTTTGTGAGAAAATCTTTTCTGGAACCTTGATGGTCTTCTCATTATTACAAATAGGACAAGTGATATTAATCTCCTTGTATTGTTCAGACATGATAAATGGTTCTAAAAAGTTTTAATTCTAATTATAAACAACATCAAATTATTATATTAATTTATCTA
>CAZIEC010000162.1:0-5740 GCA_964538145.1 uncultured archaeon | reverse complement strand
CCCCCAATCATCTTTGGAAGATTAATTGGACCTCTGATCTTTCTCATTCCATGTTTTTTAACAAATTCTTCACACTTTAGCATCAATTCATTGCAAATTTTTTCCGAGGTTGCCAATAACCAACCAAACGTACCTGCTTTTCTTCCATACGTTCGATAATTGGGATCGATTTGGCTAACCACAAATCCCTCTATTCGATTATTAAGCTTTGCTATGAAAACTTTGATTGGATAATCCTTCTCTGATAATCTGTTTTTTAAATATTTCACTAAAATATTAATGATTTTAGACTTTAATTGAACTTCTGGACAAAATAGAAGTTTATTTAGAGCATATTTAATTTGAATAGGATTTTTAGAATCTAAAATATCAAGTTTCAAATTTGCATTTTTTTCTAAACTAATGACCATTTAAGAGTTCACTATTTTTATCATTCTAAGAATTTAAAATTAAATAATTTTAGAGATATATAAAAGAAAAATTTGGACGATAAATTAATTCTCAATTAATATTGTCGAAACAAGGTAAAATTTTGAGGACATTGAATCATGACATCTTGGTCCGGATCTCGCTTAATTCTTGTGCAATTTCCACCAAGAGATCTTCCCTTTCTTTTAATTTATTTTCTAACTCTTGAATTTTTTTTTCTTCCATTAATTGGGCAGTAATATCAAGATCTTTTGGATAATGATTAATTATCTTAAAACGATCTAAATAGAATGAGATGACTGGGATTAAATTTTTCAGGATTTCTTCTCTTGATAATACGATAAACTTTTTTATCTCTTGCTTTTTTTCTCTATGAATATCGAGCATGTCAAGCTTGCTTTTCAAATCAATTAAATTCTTATCATCAAATATTATTTTTTCAAGCAATTTTTTAAGTTCATCAAATTGAATATCTGGCAATTATCTTCACCCATTTAGTTTAATAAATATATTCATTTTATCATAAAATTCAACCAGTTTATGATATAACTCAAGGCATATAGGTTCCAAAGAATCTTTTATTTCATCATTATTAATGCCATTTTCATTGATAAAATTTAGAATTGTCTTTATCGAAAATGGAAAACTTTCCATGCTTGATAATATTTCGAGAAAACTTGAAAAATTAATCTTAATTCGTTGCCCTGAAGCATTCATGAATTGCTCAAAAACTCCCTCCAAGAATTCTCTTGTTAATTTTTTTCCTAAATTTATTGCTGTTTCATAATTCTTCTTTTCAATTTCTAAATAAATTTTATATAAATTCCATTGGAAAAAGCCATGTAATTCTGATATTAATGAATTTAATAGCAAGTCTTTTAATTCGTCATTATTAATATTCTTGAAAATCAAATTATCAATATCTTCTTGTAGATTTTCAGTTTCGTCTTGAATAATCTCTATAGAAAAATCTTGAGGTATGTTCTTGCTTCGCATTTTATCATATTCATCTAAAATTTTATTAAATTTTTTCTCATTGACCTTATAAGAGATCATCGGAGTTTCCATTCCACTTGCTTGAGTTTGAGAGCTTCCAATTAAATATTCATGATAAATCAATTTATTAAAGATTTTATCCCTAACTTCTCGAATATTTCTTTTTTTTTTCATGGATCTTGATAATTCGGGGTATAAGAATTTCCCCAGTTCTTCTTTTAAACGAATATCATTCCAAACACCTATTTTTTCGAGTTTTTTAATCATCTTGAGAAATTTAATTATAGTTTCGGCATAAATGTGATATTCTTCCAGATCTTTTTCAATTAAAGTGGGTTTAATCAATTTCAAGATTTCTCTTTCTGAATCTCTAAGATCATATCCTAAATTTTTCATGTATGAGATAATTTCATTCATGTTCATTTTTGAAGCATGCTCAAATTCATCATAATTGATATTTATTGGAAATGGGCTAAAGATGTCTGACCTATGCATTACCGCTTCATTTTGGCGCATCATTGCAATGTATCGCATTTGATATGCTTCATTTCTATTTTTAGAATAATAGCCAGTTCCATGAATCTCTTCTAAACCCATTAGATTTTTTAACACTTGCCAATCTTTAATATTAGTTGTTTTGAATGTAATAATATTTTCAACATAATTAAAAATAGTAGGGTGCAAATGATTGACACGTGCGGCAGAAAAGATCATGCCAATCTCAGAATTTAAAAGCGGATCCAAAAAATTTGAGATTGATGAGAATTTTGGTTCATTATATTTATCAAGAAATTGAGCATGGAAAATATTTTCTATTTCAGGAAGAATTATACTCTTTTTTCTGTATGGTAGACCTTTATTTAAATATTGAATTATCTTAGAAATAATTAACAAGGAAACAAGGCTTTTCTTATCCATGGAATATAGATTAGAAAGGTCTATTATGATACTTTTATCAATCTTAATGAATTCATGTGGCTTTAAGGGTAAGATATTGCCTTTATCTTTCTTGAAAAAGAACATCGAGTCACTTAAATTAAATTCGTTTAAAGTCGATACTACAGAGTCAATTGTTGCGGGATCTATATCAAGCGAATTATTATCTTTTAAGTCTTTTGATATTTCACTAATTTGCATCAATGGTATCAAATCTTTCTTAACTAATGTTCTTAATGTTGAAATTTCTCTCTTATTCATTTTAAAGCATAACGATAACGCATCATATACCATGTTCAAATATTCAGTATTTTCATCTTCATTTTCAATCTGCGAATTAAATATTTCAATTAAATAATTCTTGCCATATTTAAAGTGGATTATTTCAAGTTTTTTCCTTTTTTTAACAAAATGATTTAAAAATTTTGTCCAATCACCCGTGAAATCGAAGATTATCAATGAATGACCTTTATCTATCAATTCTTTGGCAATTTTCATCAAAGCGAAAGTTCTAGCTTTTTGGGTGCCATTTAATAGGATTAAAGATCTTGTTTGTTCCAATGTAAGCCCTGCAGGACATTCTTCTTCCAAATATTCCGTATTAATAACATTTCCAATAGTAATGTAATTCTCTAAATAAGTAGGACTGTTAAATTCAGAAGCAATTTTAGATTCAATGCCTTTAATAAATTCATTTGGAAATTTTATCATCTCAGCTAATTCAGCACCTTGTAAAATGTTGTAAGTTAAATGCGTCCCATTTTCTCGATAATTATTGTTTTTGAAGCTACATAGTTGAAATCCAGGAAATAATGAGCCATCATTTAATTTTTTTAAAGAAAAATTTTTATATGCTTGATTAAATGCGCTCTCAATTATCATTTCATCCTTTTGAAGTAAAGATGCGACTTTTTCAATAGCAATTCCTATATTATCATTAATATATAGCGCTCTTGAAATTGAAATCAAAAAAAAATTTTTCCAAGCGCCCAAACGCATCATTAACCAATTATTTATTTTAATTTTATCGTTAAAGTCATTTAAATAACGCATTTTCAAGTCATCCTTTAAGAATTTCCTGCCTCTTTTATAAAAAGTTAAGAAGTCAATTGGAATGGAAGTAAATGAAGTTGAATAAGATAACTTGAATTTGATTAAAGGCTGATAGAATTTATTCACAAGACAATATGGAGGGTGCAATATTTGGTTTAATTGGAATAATTTGATACCTCCGAGGATAGAATCATCTTGAGTAAAAAAAATGACATCTGAAATGTTTCTTAATTTGAATAATCTAATTCCTTTGAACGGATTGAGGAATTTAATTAAAGATGATTTCAAGATATTATCTTTTGATAATAATATTATTAATTCTCCCTTTATTAATATTAAAAAAAGACTTGAACCAATGATAATGCTCATCAAAATAAAAATTGGGCTATATTTTAGCAATGAAAGAATTAAACTCATGAGAGCTAAATAAGTAATAATAAAAAATAATCGTTTTAAGAATTTCTTCAAATTAATTATTTCTACACCATCTACTTCAAAATTATCATTTTGAGGGAGAGAGGTTTTCAAAAAAAGGGTTCTAATTGCGCAAAGCAATTCATTTAACTCCAAGATTGCTAATCTTGAGTGGTGAAAATTTGAAATGAAGCTATTTTGAATTCCTATCGAATAAAATTCCAAAATAGAACTTGCTTCTTTAAGACATTTTACTGAAGGTTTTTTAATAAATGAATGAAAAACAAAAAGATAAATACTTAATCTGAAAGCCTTGCTATTTTTATTATTGTCTGTTAAGAGCGGATTTTGAACAATTTGCAATGTGAAGGGGATATTATTCGAATATAACGCATTTATGAATCCTTTAATGTTCCCCTCAACATTTTCAGGTAGTAGATCAATTCTAAAACCTTTAATACCTGTCGTTCTCCCACCAATTTTATTTGTAATGAAGAACATTCTATTTTCAGAGTTTATCGCCCAATAAATAAAATCTTTATGTAGGCTTTTAGAAAATAAATTTTCTTTTTTATTGGCAAGAAGAAAATAATCTCTGAATAAAACAAAAAATAAAAGTAGCTCTAAAGAAGATAATATAACTGAGAACATAACGCTTCCTATTAATAGAAATGATGTAATAAAGTAAAAGAAGCTTGAGAAAACCATGAAGAGAATTTGAAAAGATGTTCTTGAATGATTAATATCATGAAATGAAGGATTTAAATCCCAAATTTTTAAAAATTCCTTATCATTTTCTTGATTTTCTCTGGTAAAACTTTTTCTTTTGTTGATATCTTTTTTATTAAGATTCTTATTCAATAAAATTTCTTTAATTAGTTTAGAGTCCATTTTTTCTCTCAATCTCCATTTTATGAATTTAAGATCAAAAATAATAAAATTGTGAGCCCAAAGAAAATGAATAATAAAATGCTTAAGCTTGATAACAATATTGGGTGTAGAATCAATTCAATTAAAATTGTTAAACTCATGAGCGAAAATAAAATCAAAAGAGAAAGCAAAAAATCTTTAACTAATTTTGATGATAAATTGTTGTTCTCAAAATAATATTTTAGATTATCTTTACTAAAAAAATGACTTTTCTTGTTTTCTTCAAATAAATTCTTTAAAGCTTTTAGCCTTAAAAGCTTTTCAATATCACTCTTAGAATGATCTTTAAGAATAAAATCCCGAATTTTATTTTCTTTTGCTTGTATCTCTTCAAGTATTAATAAGTTTAATAGATCAGTACTTTCTTGAAAATTCGCTGAATTTATTCTTTTACCTTTAAAAAGAAATTTTCCTTCAGATAATCCTTTAAGACTGAAGTTTTTTTTAAAAGTTAAAATTGGAATTTTTAATTTCCGAATTTCATAATATACATTAATTAATTTTTTTATTAATTCTTTAGAAATCGCTTGATGAGACATAGAGATTATTTCACAATCATGAACTGTTAAAATGAGTGATTCAGGGAAAAATTTAATATTTACTCCATTTTCAAGAAAAGAATTTATCTGAATCATGTATTCATTTAAAAATTCGTTTTTAGGATCTCTTGGAGGTAAACCTAATTTTAGCCCTATTTCGTTCAATTTATTATTTATGAGATTTATGAATGTGAATGCTAATTTTTCATAATTAGAAGTTTGTTTACATAGTAAAATTAAATTTTTCAATTTTAAATCAATCATGTTATCACGCATTTATTTCCCTCCTGACTTCATAATTAATTCGATTTTATTGATGAAAATTTTTTAAGAGATGAATTTTTCAAAAATCTATTTTTCTCAATTTGAAATTCTTCCTCAGCAATTAAAGCATCTATATCTAAACGATTTTGATTTTCATTCAAAATTTTTTTAATTTTTTC
>CAZIEC010000161.1:0-5750 GCA_964538145.1 uncultured archaeon | reverse complement strand
TTGACATATCCTCCTATTGATGACGCAAATCCGTGTACAACACCTAATCCCGCATTTGCTAAGGTAATCCCAGAAATCATTGCTCCATAAGCCATTGCTGATCTCACGTGAATGTCATTAGACCCGGTCGTACAAGCGCTTATTAACGAGTTTTTCACAAATTTCATGCCACTATAAGCTAAAGTGTCTGTAAATGGATTTGACTTTGTAGATACATAAGATTCAAGGAGTTGCGTGAATGCATCCAACCCACATGCTGCAGTAATTGAAGGAGGACATGTCAGTACAAGCTCAGGATCCACTATGGCAACATCTGGAATGAAATTATCATGTCTTAAGGATTTTTTATATCCATTTTTTCCAATTTTTGTTATGACCGCATTTTTAGTTGCTTCGCTACCGGTTCCTGAGGTTGTAGGAATGGCAATATATGGTAATTTTTTGCCATCATGAATTTTAGTCCCTACACCTTCTAGATAAGATTCAATCGAATCTTGCTTGAAATACATTGCTGATATTGCTTTGCCTGAATCAATCACGCTTCCACCGCCAATTCCAACAATCAAATCTAATTTTTCACTTTGAAATTTTCTTACAGCATTATCAATGATTTCTGGAGAAGGTTCACCTCCAATAGATATTTGAGAAAAATTTACATTTAATTTCTCGAGATTCTCTTTAATTTCATCCCATTTGCCGGATTTTTTTAAAGAACTTTTCCCGGTGACGATAAGAATATTATTTCCAAATCGTGGAATAATTTCATACAATTTATTTATCATTCTGGGTCCAAAAAAAATTTGAGGGATTCTTGATTGCGTGAATTCACGAATCAACTTGCATTACCTTTAAGTTGCAAATTATATTGTAAATAATAATCTAATTATTAATTTTAATTATCCATGATGATTATTATTAATTTCTTTAATTAATCTTGCATGATAAGATTTTTATCATTAAACATGTAATTTTTTAATAACAACAAAATTATGGGGTCGAATATAATGAAGCACGTGAATGAAAATGATTTTGAATATAGAAAGGGAGATTCTGGAGTTAAATACTTGATGCGAGGACCAAGCATAGATTGGGGCGTCATATACTTGAAACCGGGAGAATCAATGGCAGATAAACCCCATGGACATAATGAAATAGATGAAACTTTTTACTTTGTTGAAGGAAATGGCACGATGATAATTGATGGAAAGGAATATGACGCACCACAAGGGAGTGTCTTTTTAGTGGAACCAAAAGAAATGCACAATGTGAAAAATAATTCTGATAAACCCATTAAAGTTATATTTATTAAAGGAGAATATAAACCAGAAGATAAATTCGAATAAATTAGATAATTTTCATGAGAATTAGTGATTTATAATGGCTAAAAAGAAAAAGAAAGGAAAAGGTCGAGGTACAGAAGAAGAAACTATAGTTTCAGGTAGGGTAAAGCTACCAAACCGAGAAGTGGGAGAAATGTTTGGAAGAGTTGTTGAGATTTACGGAAATGATCGGATGGGCGTTTTTTGTGAAGATGGCAAGCATAGAACCGGTAGAATTCGAGGCAAGATCAAGAAACGAGTTTGGATAAGGCGTGGAGATCTCATAATTATTAATCCATGGGAATTTCAGGATGATAGGTGCGAAATAACTTGGCGATATACTAATGCTGAAATCCAATGGCTCGAGAGGAAGAAATTAATTCCAGAAATTTTAGATATTAACAACATTCCATTATAAAAACTCTTAATTTTTCATCATAAATTTAAAATTTTTTATTATTGAAAGGATCGTTGCGTAAAAATCGATACCAACACCCCTAAATTAATAACATCTCATTAAATTAACTTTAAAGCCATTATCAGGCTGGATGCTGGATTTTCCTCTCACTATTTTAAAAAAGCAAAAATTTATAACAAAGTCATGCTTTAATTTACATGACTATTTTTTTTAATTTTTTAATTTTAATTAATTCAAATAAGGATGAGTTGAAAAAAGTTGGGAGAAAACGGAGATAATGTAAATAGTAAGCCAAAGGATATGAAAGATGCCATCAGCTTGGAAGAACTAATCGACAAGGAAGATACAACAACCTTATTTGCCGTTAGAACTACAATAAACCAAGAAAGCAATATTTTACGTCAAATTTTTTATCGATTTAGAATATTAGATACAATCCCAGATATTAAAGCAATGTTGATATCGCCGTTATTACCAGGATATATATTTTTTGAAGCAGCTCAAAAAAGGGATGTGCAAATAGCAATTCAAGGAATTCCCCATATTAAAGGGAGAATTGTTCAAAACATAAAATTAAGCGAATTGAAGCACGTGTTGCTTCCACGTAGTGTTACTGAATACTTAGAAGAAGGAGATACCGTGGAAATTATAAGTGGAGTTTTTGAGGGTGCGAGAGCTGTAGTGATGCGAATGCCTCACGATTCCTCCAGCAACGAAGAAGTAGTAGTTAGGTTATTACAAGAAGAAACTCCAATTACCATTAAAATTCATGGTGATTATTTAAAATTAGTTGAAAAGAAGAAGCCTGAGAAGGAAGAAATTCCAGAAGTTAAGATTACAGAAGAAGAAATCCTTACAGATTTAGAGAAGACAATTTCTTTTGATGACGAATATGAAGAGTCTGAAGAAGAATTAGCTGTTGATGAAGAAAGTGAAGAATTTGAAGAATATGCGGACGAAGAAGAATTTGAAGAAGATGATGAATGGTCCAAGTTTGACGGATTTTGAGGAGCAACGCTTTTTAAAATAAATAAAATGTTATATAGTCAATAACGTGCTCCATTCGACAATATTGTTAACCCTAGTTTTAATTATCCTTGTTAATCTTGATCAATTTCAGCAATGGCAGTAATTTTCTTTTTTAAAAGGATTTTTAAATGCGAAGTGTTATTAACAAATTATAATAATCGTATTGAATCTAAATTATAGATTTTTGCTCTAAAAAATGATTAAAAATATCTTCATAATGAAATCCACGGGCGAATTAATATTCCATAAAACATATGAAGATATTTTTAACATTAAATTAACAAGTAGCTTTTTGAGTGCCATTTTTTCTTTTGTAAAAGAAACCTTAAAGACCAAGGAATTGTCCGAAATTGAGGTCGGTCCCTTTAGGTTTATTTTCGAAATTGCTAAAGCAAATTCAAGTGAATTGATGTTTGCCATATTTAGCGATAGAACGGATAATCTTGTAGAATTAAGGAATCAACTAAGAGAAATAAAAAGAAAATTCATTGAGAAATTTGACCTTAATTCAATTACAGAAAATTTTGACGGCGAAATTTCGAAATATCGAAAATTTGAAGAAGACATCAATAACATAATGGAAGAGAGCAAAAATTTGGTTTCTGAAGAAATTCAAAAAGAGTTAATTGAAGTATTCCAAGAACTCCATGCTTTCTCAGCTCCAGTAATATCATCTGCTTTATTAACTCAAACTGGAAGAGTAATCGTCTCTTATTTAGATTCAAAAGTTCTTTCAGAAATTATTAGACTTCTAGAAAGCAGGTTTATAATAGGAAATTCTAAAATTAATGAACTCATTTCGCTTGAAGATTATGGGATCCTCTCCTTAGTGGGAATCGATAATTTCATATCAGTAATTTTATTTAAACAAAATTGTCCCTTTGAAACCGCTTTAATAATTTCCAGAAAATTTTCGAATAGATTGAAGCGATTAATATATTAAAATAATTTTGATGAAACTTATCGGCTGTTTAGAATTAAATCTCGAAATTATAGCGAAAACATGATGCCTTCATGAATTATCTCTTATCGTTTCTTTTGTTTAGCTTTTATGTTACCGGAATTCATAATAATGTGGCTCAATTTGATAAACAAGATTTAATATTTCCTAAATTAAATAATCAAATTTAGCATGTTTCTTTAACAAGTTGATAAAAATTTTTAGATTCCAGAACTTTTTCATGACAAAATTAAAAAGCTAAATTATATTTTTTTATTTATAATTATTTCTTTTAGGAGTAAGAATAAAATATAGGAGTTTGAATAATGGCGGAAAAAAAAACAAAATATATGGATCGGGTTATCAATGAAGAAATCCTTCAAAAATTAAGCTTGAAGAATAGATACGCTTTCTTGAATACAAATCTAATGACTATAGTGAAACCTAAGCATTTCAACTTCCTCAAAGAAGCTGAAAAGTTTTGCATGAGATTTGAAAAGAAAAATAACATCACTCACGGTCCTGATGAGGAATTTTATGATTGGATTCCTGAATTTGGAAAAGCAGGTCTCATATCCCGGGCTCATCCATATACTGAAATAGATATAAATTTTGAAACTCATGGCTTAGCCATCGAATTGATGAGATGCTTGGCATTAAGCTTTTTTGACCCTCAGTTTTCAATGGCAGGGGGAGCTACAATTCTTGCAATAAATCCTGTTTATTATCATCATGAAGATATCCCAATTAGATTAGAAATACTCAAAAAATTTGTAACCGGGGAAACTCCAGGAGCAATACTCATAACCGAACCCGAAAGAGGTTCGGATGCAGTACACCAATTAACTACTTGCGAAGAACAAGAAGATGGTTCATTTATAATAAATGGTGAGAAAATATTCAATACTAATGCCCCTAAGTCAAGATATGTTGTTTGTTATGCAACTGCAGAAAAAAACAACGGGAACAAGATGGCTCAATTTCTCATTGACACTACTTGGGATGGTTGGAATTGTCAAAGAGTTTTTATTCCATGGGTACCAAAAGTTTGGATTGGTCATGAACATTTAGTAGATTTAAGGGTTCCTAAAGAATATGTGCTAGGAGGAGTAGGAAAAGGTAGAGAGCATTTATTTGAGGGGCTAGTGCCAGAAAGAATTGGAATTGCTTTGGATGCCATTTCACAATGCTGGAATGCTTTAGCTCATGCAGCAATTTATTCCAATAATAGGAAGCAATTTGATCAAGAAATCTTGAAATTCCAAGGCGTCGGCTTTCTTTTGAGTGAGTTATGGGCTAAAGTAACTAATGTTACACTTGGATTGCTTCATTTCTGCGAATCTTATGATGAAAAAGTTGAAAAATTTGGAGAAAATCTCCCAAAGAACATCTCTCAAGCAATGGTAGCTTCTGCATCTCAACTTAAATATCATACTACGGCTCTTTCAAAAGAGGTTTGCTATGAATGTGCTAACCTCATGGGAGGTGCTGGATTGTGCGATAATACATTAATGCATGATTTGCTTGGCATCTCTAGGATTCAAGAAATTGTCGGAGGATCGAGACAAATTCAACTTTATATCCTTTCTATGGCAATGCGAAGATTATATAAAATGCTTGGCATATAAATATAACTGATATTGTCAAAAAACAAATTAATTAATTTTTTATTTTTAGTTTTTAGCATCCATTTATGGTTATCCTATATTATTCAATGGAAAATGATTGTTAAAATCCCTTTAATTAAATATTTAAATATTTAGAGAATCAATTTATATGTTTCTGAAGAGTATTATATATTTAAATTTAGAAAATGTAAGAGTTTAGATTTTTTTAATTTAATTATAATGAATTTTAAAAATTTTATTTCATTTGAAACCTATATTTAGAATTAAATTTTTTTATTCTTTAATAATTGAAAAGCGAAGTAAATAAAGCGTTTCCAAGGCGAATGAATCCAAAATCTTATCTAATTAAAATAAATTAATCATTTCTTTTTTTTTTTAATTCATAATACATCTTTAAAAAAGAATTTATCGCTCAT
>CAZIEC010000160.1:3270-5817 GCA_964538145.1 uncultured archaeon | reverse complement strand
GTTGATGACGCTAAAAAAATTTTCATTTCAAGATTTCCAGAAAAGAAAGAATTAATATCATGGTTCTTTGAAAATTGGTTCAGCATTTTCGCTCCCATTGAAGATAATGTGAATCTACTCGTAAAATTGAAAAAGGCTGATTTAAAATTATACATATTATCCAATTTCATCGAAGAAGCTTATAATTACGTTAAAGAAAAATTTGATTTCTTCTCTTTATTCGATGGAGCCATCATCTCTTCTAAAGAAAAAGTTATAAAACCAGAAAAAGAAATTTACATGATTTTAATTAATAGATACAATTTAATTCCCGAAAAATCCGTGTTTATTGATGACATTCTGCCTTTCTTACGTCCTGCTAAAAAATTAGGCATGAAAACCATCTGGTATAAATCCGATATTAACTTAAATGAATCTTTGAAGAAACTTGGAGTTTCTTTTTAAAAATTTTATTACCAAGCTAAAGATTCTAGGTATTTTGCTTAAATGCAGTTTGTAATTTAATTAAGATTATTTTGTAATTTTCATTTTAATTCCATGAAAGTTGAATACCTTAGAGAGTCATACCTAAATGGTGAAAAGCATAAAACAAACAGAAAATAATCGTAAAGGAAAAAATAGAAATGCTATTGCTTACATCTTGCTAATTTTAACGGCTTTAATTTGGGGTGGAACTTGGCCTTTAGGTAGATGGCTGGTTTCTCCAACTGTTGGAGGACCAACAATACCTCCATTAATGATTGCTTTCATTCGATATTTCTTGGCAATCATCTGCTTCTTTATAATCTTAAAAGTTAAAGAAGGAGCAATTAATTATCAATTAGCAAGAAAATATTGGAAATTGATCTTATTAATGGGAATTACTTCCGTTACCATCTATCAAATCGGTTATTTAGTAGGAGAATTTTTCACTGCTGCCAGCGATGCCAGCATACTCGTGGCTACAAATGCCATTTGGGTCGTGATTCTCTCTAGCTTATTCTTGAAAACCGAATTTTTCACTTGGAAAAAAATAATTGGCACGGCAATTTCATTCATTTCTGTAGTTGCTGTTATTGGCTTTTCCCCTAATATTGATGTTCTGAATCGCATTCTTGGAGATATTCTAATATTAATAGCGGCTCTTGCTTATGCTACATATACAGTCATTTCACGCTATTTCATGAATATAGTTCAGTTAAAAGAAAATACACGTGAAATTAGCTCATTATGGTTAATAACTTGGGTTTCTTTTTTCGGATTTTTAACAACTTCTCCATTAGCATTAATTTTGAGCCCAGAATTTATTAATCCAATTAAATTTTTCATGATTCCAATTAGAGTATGGTTTGGTATTTTCTATTTAACCTTTTTTTCCACGATTGGGGCTTATACATTTTATTTAGAAGGAGTGAAACGCCTAAATGCGAGTAGGGCTGCAATATTTCAAACATTAGTTCCATTTTTTGGAGTGTTATTTTCTGTAATATTCCTAAAAGAAAAGTTTGACATTTTAATATATCCATTATCTTTAATGCTTGTAATCGTAGGAATAATTCTTGTAAATAAAGATAAAGATTGAAGAGAAAAATATATATAAAATTAAAAAGTAAAATTTTGATCTATTTTTTTAGAATAAAAAAAAGTAAGATTTATGGTGTTCGAATTTAATTGTTTGTTATTTTACATTTCTTTTCATTCATTTTTATTCTCTTTAAGATAAGCATAGATATCAATAATGATGAGTAATATAATTATTATTATATCTGTCCATTGTGAAGCTATATTGGTCGGACTTCGTGCCAAGTAAGAAAATGATGTCAAATTTACAATATCTTGTATTATCAACCATAATATCACGAATTCAAAGAGTATTTTAAATTGTTCCCAATTATTTCTAAGGAAAGCCAAAATTCCAACAATACCCAAGGATGTGCAAGTAGCGCCCCATAGTCTAAAGAATAGAGGATTATAATTGGGAGCATCAACAAGGCTAGAATAGAACTCAGGAATGAATAAATAAAGTATTCCGTAAATGAATGCAGCAAAAATGTTAATGCTCAAAACAATTTTCATGAATTTCGAAAATTCTGCCATTTATATCACAAATTTTTTGAGGATTTCGTAGAATTTTTCTACAATTAAGTCCTAATGTAAGTACTTTATATAAATATTTACTTTTTTGTAAAAAGGAAACTCATAATAATTTTCAAAATTCGTTATTTAATTAGGTTAAGGTTTCATTAATCTGTATTTTTTTTAGTTAGAAGTTTCATTAATTTTTTTTATTAACCTAAAGAAATTTAAAAATAAGTTTTAATATATGTCAGTTAGTATCAATTTTTTAAAAGAGGGGGATGATTTGGTGTCTAAGAAAGATTCATTAATTGAAGATCTATATCATGATGGGCGCTTTTTTCTAAATATGGGAGAATATTATCAAGCCATTGAATATTTTAATAAAGTATTAAAAATCGATCCTGAAAATGAAGATGCTTGGTATTATAAGGGGTTGGCTTATTTTGACTCAAATGAATATCAAGACGCTATTAAATGTTTTGATAAAGT
>CAZIEC010000160.1:0-3170 GCA_964538145.1 uncultured archaeon | reverse complement strand
TGTTTTGATAAAGTTATTTCATTAGATCCAGATGATAGATATTCTTATTATTATAAAGGTTTAGCGTTATCTTGTGTTAACAAATATAAAGAAGCATTTGAATGCTATACAAAATTAGTGGAATTAATTGGTCCTTTGTATAAACCACGATATTACTATATTAATGATTTTGAAAATAAAATGTTAGAAGATTTTGCCAAGCATCATCAACATGAGGATAAAATGAAAGGAAGCATTCCAGAAGCGCCTTATCACATAAGAATAATTCCAAATAGTGTTGGTTATATCGCTCATGTAATTTGTGATGTTTGTGCTAAGGAAAAAAAAAATTTTAATGACTTCTTTAGAGATATTACGGATTATAAATGTTGGTAAAATAAAGGTCTTGTAAAGAGAGTTTAGTCTATAAAAATATCTTTAAAACATATCAATTAATTTTAAAAAAATTATATAATAACTTTTTCTTTAAATAAGTTAAATTGAAAAGATTTAATAACAATTTATAAAAAAAGTGATAATATTGGGCGACAATTTAAAAAATCCATCAATGGTCGATTTTAATTATCCTCAAGACCTAATTCCTCCACAAAATGAATTATATCGAGCATTTTCTTTTAAAGGGTTTGGTCATTCAGGATCGATTGAGACAATTGCAATATCTTCCGATAATAAATATTTTGTTACAGGGGATTCTCATGGTAGAATAAATGTTTGGGAATTTAAAACTAAAAAATTAATACGTACATTTGGTCATGCTGGCATGATTAGCAAAATAATCATTACATCTGATAATAAGTATTTAATATCATGTGCGAATAATAATTTTATTTATATAAGAGAATTTCCTACAGGAAAAATCGTAAAAAAATTGGTTGCTGAAAAAAGTGGAGAATCTAGTGCATCATTTATTGCAATGGCATTATCACCTAATGAAAAATTTTTAATAACAGGAGCTTTGGATGAGGAGAATCAAGAAATTAATAGCATACAAGTATGGAAATTTCCGATTGCTGAATTAATCCATACAATCTATACAGGAAAAGAAGGGCCAAATAACTTAGCCATTACAACTGATAACAAATATATTATTGCAATAATTGGGTGGGATCCCTTTATTCATATATGGGATTTAACATCGGGTGCATTTATTAGAAAATTTCCAGAAATATGTACTGCTCTTTTATGTATAACAATCTCTCCTCAAGATAATCATGTCTATACAGGAGACTTTAATGGAATAATTACCCAATGGGACTTTCAAACAGGTCTTCCGTTAAAAGAATTAAAAGTAAGCGATACCGAAATAAAAGATATTAAATTTACATCAGATGGAAAATATTTAGTATGTTGTTCAAGTGGGCTAATTAAAGAAGAAATTAAAGGAGAATATAGTAATTTTCTTCATAACTATGGTAACATCGTGATAATTAATCTTGCTAATTTTAGTATAGTAAGAACGATTATTGATAAAAAGAATGGAGATGCATTTGCATCTATCGCAATTACTCAAGATAATAAATATATAATAAGTGGTGATTATTTTAATAAAAGTTTAATTCGAATCTGGGATTTTGATAAGGGACATCTTATTCACACAATTAAAGGGCTATCTCATAAGAATATTGCATCAATTTCCATTTTACCAGATAACAAGACATGTTTTGTGGCGTCTCATCATCCATACATCCAAGTTTTCGATATTACTAATGGAAAATTAATTAAAAAACATAAAATTAGCAATGATCTAGTCTGGCAAGCGAAATTAACTCCTGATGGAAAGAGATTAGTAACAAGTTCACGGGAGAATAATATAAAAATATGGGATTCAGAGAATTTTAATTTGATCCACACATTTGATGAGATACCATTATATGAACCTTTTAGCATCAATCCCTCAGGAGAATATGTTGCCTGTCAAAGTGGAGTTGTAGAAAGAGTAATAAAAATTCTTGATATTAAAAATATGAAGATATTAGACACTGAGATTTATGATGAAGATATATCATTTGTAGAGTTCACGCCAAATGGAAATCTCGTCACTGTTTCTTATGAAAGCACCATAAAAGAATGGGATTTTAAAACAGCTAATTTGATTCGATACTTCAAAAGAAGTTCCGGTGGCACTAATTGTGCAATATCTCCAGATGGTAAATATCTTGTTTCTAATCCTAAGTGGAATGATTTATATTTATGGGATTTTGAATCTGGAAAGTTACTTTCTATTTTTAAACGTCATGATGGAATTATTGATCAGATGAGATTTTCTTATGATGGTAAATTGCTTGCCAGTGCAGATTCTGAAGGACAAGTAATAGTTTGGGATCTCCCTAAAAGAATAGGATATGGCCCATTTTTACATAGTGCACGAGTAAATGCTCTTGAATTTTTATCTTCCGGAAATTTCGTGATAACTGGCGATAAAAATGGTGATGTAAAAATTTGGGAATTTCATAAAGGTCCCACATTTGACTTTTCATTTGAAATGGAAGGAGAGCAAGAACTTCCAAAAACAAAGGATGTCACTCCAGAAGATTTTGTAGATAATGATTATCTTAGAATTGTAGATATGCTTATGAAGAAAAAAGATTATAACCAAGTCGATATTGTAAAATATTGGTATAACAAGGGCTGGAATAGCTGTTTACAATTTTGCGGTTTAAAATTTGCAACAGCATTGCAAGAATTTTTAGAAGAGTTTAACTTAACTTCTCCTTATTATTATCAAGATTTAATGAAAAGAATTGAATTTTTACCTAGAGACATTCCAAAAGCAATTACTTCACCTGAAAGAAGGATAGATCTATCTGAATTAACAAGAAAAACACCAGAACAAGAACTATTTGAAAAAATCGGGGGAGTTTTTAAAGAGGTTATTGGTCAAGAAATCCCTTACGAAGATTTAGGAATATTATTAGGAACACCTGAATTTATGCGTTCAGCCATGGAAAGCAGAGATAATATCATAAGAAACCTTTTTGATCTTTTATTTTTAGATTTTTCAAATATCATTATAAGATCATTAGAAACTATTGAGAATCCTGAGAAAATAGAATTTGTTAAAAAGATAATTATTGATAAAATTAATGAATTACGACATTTAATAGAATAAGATAACGTGTATTACAATCAAAAAATTTGTATTTCAATTTTAAATTTTTTTATTTTTTTAA
>CAZIEC010000159.1:0-5859 GCA_964538145.1 uncultured archaeon | reverse complement strand
TGAATTTTCTCCATCAATTTCAAATGTTTTAATAAAAAACAAATATAAGTAATGAAATGTCTATTTTGATTATAATCAAATAAAAATTTTGGTAGAGTTAGAAATGGACACAATATTTTTCATAGCATTAGGAAATTTCATATCTTTAGTATTATCCTTAATATTATTGGCTTATTTTTATACCTTAAGCATCCAACCTGTAAAACGGGCTGCAAAATATGGCGAACAAGAATGGAAAAAATGTAAGGTATTCAGAAATGTTTCTGGAATTTGCGAGTTTATTTCAATAATTAACATAATATTGTGGATTTTTTATCCACTTCCTATTGTAGGTGATTGGAAAATCTGTTCAAATTTTTTAATAAGCATCATCATAGGTTTTTGTATAATGATACCATGCATGGTAATCTTCATGGTAGGGATGAAAGCTGCTGGTTCTGAGACTCTCACGCCTTCTAAAGACACTAAACTTTATGGGGGAATTTACAAGTACATTAGACACCCTCAGGCTTTAGGAGAATTTACAAGCTACATTGGCATTGGTTTTTTATTAAATTCATGGTTTTTAGTAATAATGTTAGCTGCATATTTAGTAATATATACACCAATAATGATCCACTATGAAGAAGCTGATTTAATCAGACGTTTTGGAGAGCAGTATATTGAGTATAAAAAGAAGACTGGTGCTTTATTTCCAAAATTTAGAAAATCATCCGAGTAATCCATTAGTCGGCTTTAAAATTAATTTTAGTTATATTAAAAGTGTTAAAAATGAAGGAAGAGAAAAATCAAAGTTCAGAAAAATCAAATATCATGAACAAGCTTGTAATTAAACAAAATAAATCATTATTCATCGGAGCTTTTTCCATGCTAGTTTATTCCATTTTTGAATTAATTGATTGCTTCTTTGTTTTATTGATAATTTCTAATATAATTCCAAATTTTTACCTATACCTTGATTATTCATTTTTAGAGATCAAATTATTGTTACAATCTAATCTCATTTACTTTTTACCAATGTTTTTCGGTTTTACATTAATGAGATGGCTATCCACGATTGGCCTTTTTAAAAATAAACTTTGGGGTTATCAAATTGGTGTCATTAGTCTTTTAATTACCATGGGTTATACAATCTTATTTTTACCAATCGGTTTCTTTGAATTTTTAGCTTGTGTCATCATTCTTTCTCTATTAATTATTGGAAAAAATAGAGAAATATCACTCATATAGGCAAATAAAATCATATTAATATTTTTTTTTATTCTTTTAATTGACATTTTTACCTATATATCATTTTAACTTCTTGTTTTTTTAAGATTATTCAGATTTATAAAATAATTTCTATAGAAATATCAAATATAATAATTTTAAGAATTATTAGAATGAGTTTATGAGAATATTTTTTTTTATAACAATTTTATAGCAATTATTTTTATTAAATAGCTTAAAACGTGAATTTTTTCATTTATTTTTAACAATATTCTCAAATTAATCAATTTAAAGAAAATTCAATTATTATAAAGATAGATTTCTTTAAATATTTAAATAACATGTAATCTTACTTTTTCAAAATATAATATATTTTATTTAAAAAAGCTTTCAAAAATAGAGGGGAATTATATATGGGATTGGACTTAAAGAAATATCCAATTATTATATTATCTGGCATTGCAGTAATCGTATTTTATTGCGTTTTTACATTTACATCATTGGCACTATTCCCACCTCCATTTAGTCCATTAACAAATTGGTTAAGTGATCTTGGAAATTCTACATATAACCCAAATGGAGCCCTTTTTTACAATCTAGGTTGTATTTTAACTGGAGCTTCTTTGTTTCCTTTTTTCATTGGTCTATATATCTGGAAATTCAATGAGTTATGGAACAAGATCTTAGTGTACATTAATCAAGTGATCGGTTGTTTTGCAGGATTTTCTTTGATATTAATAGGAGTGTTTTCTGAAGATTTTATCGAACCCCATATTTTCTGGTCTAACGTCTTTTTTGAAACGATATTATTCGTCTTGCTCATAACTCCAATTGCATTATTCAGGCATGAAAAGTTCATTAAATGGATTGCAATCTACGGAATAGGTGTTTTTATCATTGATTTAATCTTTGTCTTTTCGATAAACGAACCCATTTTAGAATGGTTTACAGTCTTTACAGCTTTAGGTTTTGTGGCTTTAATAGTCTATAATTCCAAGAGATTGAGAGAATAATATAATTATTTATTTAATTTTTTATTATTTTTACTTGCTTAAATTTTAGCTTAATGATGTTTAAAAGAGTATATAGTTAAGATTTCATTAGATTTTTAAAAGTAAATTTTTGATATAACTAATAAAGGAAAAGTAATATTTGATGAAATGAATAAAAAGTATTTGGGCATGGGACCAAAATTGGCATTTTTTAATCTTCCAATTCTTATCCTATTTGGAATATTAGACTTTTTTCTTTATCCTATTTCTCATTTTCCTTTTAATCCAATTTATTTATACATTATTGGGATAATTCTAATTTCATACGGAATAATAATGTATTTTTCAAGCGTTCCACGGTTCGTTAAAGCAATTAAAAATTCAGAGTTAATAACCACGGGCATTTATAGCCATGTTAGGCACCCATTATATTCAGGAATCATTTTAGGCATCATTTCAGGAATAATTTGCTTTTTTAATAGTTGGATCTTACTAATTTTTCCTGCTTGTAGTTATATTCTTTTTAGAATTTTAATTAAAGAAGAGGAAAAAGATTTAATTAAAGAATTTGGAGAGAAGTACATCTCGTACATGAATGAAACAAATGCCATATTTCCAAAATTTAAGAAATATAGAACTTGAAATTGAGTAATATTTTAAGTCCTCTATTTTTCTAAGAACTATTCGGTCTAAATAAAAAATCAATGTTATTATGGGAAAAAGAACTATTTTCCTCATCAATCTCGTACTTAAAAAGATTTTTCATGATGTTTTTCAATAAAATTTTGATGTAGAGTGAAAATCTTTCATTAATGGAGTGGCTACCATAGATGATAATTTTATTATTGTCAACAACTTGATAATCAATTTTAGTGAACCAAGAATACCCTGATGGGCCAAATGCTTTCATTAGCGATTCAAGAAATCGCTCCAAATTAATTTTCTCATCATGCTCAATTATCTTGAATTTAAGTAAGAGTTCGAGATTTTTTGCCGAAAAATTAGCTAATTTGCTTATAATCTCATCATTAATAGAATCTAACAATTTCCTAAATAACGGCTTGCCTATTACTATTAGATTCTCTTCCAGAACTTCTCTTTTAAAAACCATCCATTCGTGAATAGCTCGCTTGATCAATTGACTCTTTTTTAACTCTTGTTCTCTTGCTAATTCAATCAATTGCTCGTAAGATTGTTTATCCAATCTAATGCCTATGGTATAAGATTTCTTGTTTTTAAGATTATCTGCTACAATGATAAATCACCATGATTACTTTGTATAACATTGTTTAACAAGATTTAAATTTATTTTATAATTTTTAAATTTATCAAAATATTTCAGCTAACTATAAAATGAGAAAAGAGAAATTTTTAGACAAACACGAACATACGAAGTATTTAAGCCAGTATAACATTCATGCTGGTCGCGCGATGTTCACCATAATTCTCAGTATATTAGTCGATGTGTTTGGATATAGCATGGTACTACCATTATTACCTTCCATTGCTAAATCTTTTGGAGCTTCTGATTTTTACGTGGGAGTTTTAATTTCTTCTAATGCTTTTACAGCACTAATTTTTGGGCCTATATGGGGTAGATTGAGTGATAAATATGGGAGAAAACCAATTTTAGTGATTAGCCAAGCTGGTACAGGAATATCATTCTTAATTCTCGCAATTTCGGATTCCATTTGGATAATTTTGATTTCCAGAATATTGGATGGCATATTTGGAGGACAAATTCCCGTGATTCGCGCTTATATTGCAGATATCACGACTCCTAAAACTCGAGCAGGTGAAATGGGCAAGATAATGGTGGGTCATACAGCTGGAATGATCATAGGACCAATAATAGGCGGTGGCCTAGGTGTGATCCATTGGAGATATCCTGCTTATTTAGCAAGTTCCTTGTCAATATTAGCAATCTTTTTAACCGTGAAAGTACTCGTGGAGAGCATGCCTAAAGAAAGGAGAAGCGATTTAAAGAAACAAAGAGAAGAAGCCAAAAAGAAAGCACGTTTAGAGAAAAGAAGAGAAGTTTGGAATAAAGAAGTTATAATTAGATTAGTTCAAGTATTTTTGGTATTTATAACTACGGTGATGATAAACTCAAGTTTTGCCTTGGTTTTAGCTGATAGGTTTAATGCTAACTCATTACAAATAGGATCTGTGTTGACAGCAGCAGGTCTTGTCATAATGATTTATGCTGGACTCTTTTTAAAGAAATTTCTACAAAAAATTGGTGAAAAGAGAATACTGATATTTAGCTTCTTTCTACTAATTACAATGTATTCCATATATCCTTACATTAACGAATTTTGGCTCGTATATATTTTTGTAATCCCTTTTGCTTTCAGCATGGCAACAATTCCTCCGTTAATTCAAAGCAACATCACGAAAGCGGTAGGATCTGATAAACAAGGCACGGTTTCGGGATGGTCCACAAATTTCCAATCAATTTCACAAGTAATCGCCCCATTAATAGCCACTTGGTATTTAGAAATTGGCGGGATCTCTATTGGACCAATTTTTCTAAATTCTTATCAATTAATCGGGCACACCGCAGGAGCTATTGCAGTTTTATTAGCGATAGTAGGAATAATTGATGTGGTTAAACATCCTCATCTCTACTCTTATGAACTAACCAAGATTGGAAAAAAGGAAGAAATATTATAAAATTATAGATTCAAATTTCTAATTTTTTACATTCTGCTTAGTGATTTATTTTAACATGCAAAAATAAGGATTTCTTTTTTCATTTCATCGACATTTTATAAAAATTTTAGTTTAAACGACAAGCAAGGATTATCATTTTATCATAATATGATTGTATTAGTTATTAACTCGTAAAATTTTATATATTAAATTAGTTATTGCTTTCATAACATAAAATTCAATCCAAAAATAAGGCGAATAAAAGGCAATGTTTAACATAAAAAGATATGGTTTAGCTCTAATTATTTTCATCATTTTTTTCTTGAATGTTTTGAGCATGATTTCTATAGTGCAATGTGCAACAATAGAGAAAACAAAGAGAATTTATACTGATAGAGATAGCTATATTGATGGCTTAAATCCAGATTCTAATTATGGAGGACAAGATCTTTTAGAAATTGGAACCTCAGGTCCTAAATATGCCTACATTCATTTTGATTTATCAAATCGACCCGAAAACATAACAAAAGCAGAAATAGTATTAGATTTCTTTTATGTAAGCGAAACCTCATTAATATCAATATATATAGCAGATAGTAATAACTGGGGTGAATTAACAATAAATTGGAATAACGCTCCTTCAAAAGGGGCATTGATTACAAGCGGATACATATCTAATGATGGTAGGTATAAATTTTCTCTCCCAAAATCTGCGTATGATACTGCTCAAATTACATTTATCATAGAAACTGATGAAGATTGGATGACGATTACTTCTAAGGATTATCAATATCTAATATATGAAGAAGATGTACCAAATATTCTTTATACTTATACAATTGAAGCACCATCAATCATGAGCATTCCTGGTTATAATATGGTGATTTTTTCGATAGAAATTATGAGTATTGTTGGGGTTTTAATTTTTTACTACAAGAAACGGAAATAACGAAGAGTTAGCATGATATTTTAAGAATTTGAAATCAAATACAAAGAACATTCA
>CAZIEC010000158.1:0-5984 GCA_964538145.1 uncultured archaeon | reverse complement strand
AGAATTTTTAGAAGGAAAAATTTCTAATGAAGAATATGCTAAGATAAGAAAAGAATATCTACTATTAAGAGAAGATTAGTAATCATGAACACCAAGCAAATTAAGGAAGAATTCTCGCAATTCATCTTAAGCAATAACGTGATAGGTTTTTTTGAAACGCCTATCAAGCTTAAATCTGGACGATTATCTTATTATTATATAAACTGGAGAACGATAAGTGAAGATGTTTTTTTATTAGATAAACTAGCAGATTTCATCATTTCTTTTACAGAATCTTTAAACCTCAAACCTGATTGTTTTTATGGAGTTCCAGAAGGTGCCACAAAAATTGCTCTAATCACGCAATATAAATGGGCTAAAAAACAGCCAGATTTTGCTCCTAGGAAATACATTTTACCAATGGGAAGAGGAAAACCAAAAAATCATGGCGAAATTAAGGATAAATTTTATCTTGGAGCTCCTAAAGGCAAGATAATTGTATTAGAAGATACTACTACAACTGGTTCTTCTTTATTAAAATGTCTTGAAGATTTAAAACAAATAGATGTAGATATTATAGCAGTTATTGCCTTAACCAATAGAAATGAAATAACAGAAAATGGAAAAATTGTTGAAGAATTGGTAAACGATCTCGGAATTAAATATTATGCAATGAGTGAAATAGTTGATCTTTTGCCTAAATTAAAAATTGATGAAAATATTAAAGACCACCTTAAAAAATATTTTAAAAAATATGGTTATAAGAAAATTAATCTTTGATCTTTAACTTTTTAAGTAAAAAGAACGCCATATTTTCAGGATTTTTGATATTTCATTAAATAAGAATTGTTCAGCATTGGTTAATTTTTGTTCATCATTTAAGGATAATTCCGATTTTGATAAATTCAATACTTTTGTTAAGCGAGAGTCAATTATATTAATTAAATAAGAATTATATAAGTCTAAGTCAAATTTTGGTCTCTTTTGACTTTTTACTTCATTTTCAATGATGATTTTGAATTCCTTCAATTTATTTAAAAAATATGGAATTTTATGTTTGACCAATGGTACATTTTCCTTTTCTTCGATGGCAAACCTCTGGACATCCGTGCTATCACATTTTTCTAAATCATGAACTTTTAAAATACCATGTTTAATAAATGGGAGCGCTATAAATAATTTTAATTTATATCTCTTACCTTTCTCAAAAGGCCCAAAATTGGCTTTCAAAAAAGAGAAAGATTCTTGGTCTTTAACGCATTCAGTAAGTATCTCTTGATTTTGAAATTTAAAATTAATTCTTGATAAGTTTTCTTGAAATTGATTTTCAAACATTTGATTTCTTAAAAATGATTAAATTAATTTTTTCTTTATTATTTATTTCCTAAGAAATAAAAATTATTTTATTATTTTCGTTTTTTATTAATTATTAGATTAATATACTCACAAGCTTAAATGAAAAAACGCAATGGATTATTTGATTTTTGATACAAATATCTTTCAAATATTGTTTGGAAATAGTACTTCAATTACATTATTTATTATTTTTACATGTACATTCATATTTGGAACATATTTGATGTATTCTCAAGTAGCTTTAGTATTAAAAGGAGAATTTAAACTCAAGGATAGAATTCAATGCTTAATTTTTGGATTCATCTTCGCACTGGCGATTATGATTGTAATAAGTATGGCATTCATTTTTGCTATAGACACGCCTTCATTTTGGAAAACTGGGATTTCGCCCCCTCCAAAAGTAGATTCTTTTTTTATTCTCTTTCCATTTTTTACTTGTTTATTATACCTTACAATATATCCAATTGTTGATTTCATTTTTATATCTTTAAGTAGAGAAAGAGATGAGGGTTTAACACCCTTTCATTCCTTTTTTAGTAAGAATGTTATTAATAAAAACAATAATAAAAAATATTCTTTAATCATGGCAATTGCAATCAGTTTAATTTTTATTATGCCCCCGTTATTTATTTTTCCTCTTTTTGGAGTCCCTCTCTTGCTTATTTGGATTTTTTGGGCATTATTTTATCCTCTTCTCATTCTAAATTTCTATGGTTCAAAGGGATATATTGCTGGAATCTCAAACCAATTTTATCATATTCCAGAAATGAAACGATATCTCTTTCTCAATTTTGAAGATCCAAAGAGGGGGATGAAACAATTTAATTCAATGCCTTTTCCTTATATCTTATTTGGTTTAATGTTATTTGTTTACGTATGGGCTTGGATATCCTTAATCCAAACAATAAATTACTTCTTTACAGGTTCATTAGCGATATCCACAATGTCCTCCTATTTTGTTTATGTTACATTGTTTTTTGGAATTATTGGATATTTTACAAGATTTTGGGGAAGAAAAGTAAAATATCGAGGCATTGACATCTATTTTTCTTCATACTTGATTGCTGCTATCGGAATAAACGTTTTAGTTAATTTTTTAATTGTAAATATTAACCTATTATCAAAATATTTTAATTCTTGGGTTTTAACCCAAAATATTGTTTTAAATTATAAGCTCTATGTATGGCCATCTATAATAGAAGAAGTCTTCATAATTTTATTCACAACATATTTCTTTTTATCAAAAAAAAGCGAATTCAAATACAATATAAAAATATCTAAAATTACTGAATGCGGTCAAACATTTGACACTTTACCATTATTTAACTTAATTAAAAGTTCAAATAAAGATATAAGGGTGTTAGCAGAGCAAACCTTAATATTGTTATATGAAAGAATTCCTCTAAAATCTGAAATTGATATTAATGATTGGAAATATAAAAATTTATTATTAGATTGTCTGAGTGATTCTCATCCTAATGCTAAAAAGATAGCATATAAAATATTAGTAAATTTAGAGACTGCTGCTCCAAATTTAATATATCCTTGGATTAATGAAATCTTAGAATCCCCTAATCATGAAAAAGTAATTACATTTATTGAATCTTTAATTGAGACCAAAAGTCTTGTCTTATTAAAAAAAATTCCAAAAAGAGTTCTCTTTAACTTGTTAAATGATAATGAATGGCGCCTAAAAATATTAACATCAAGAATAATTTCCTTGTTAATTATAAAAAAAGAAATGACCTTAACGGAACAAGAAATTAATCAAGTTTTAGAAATTCCTAATATCACAATTCAAATTAATCTTTTAAATGCATTTGCAGATTCTTCATTTTCTCTTCCTTATGATACTTTAATTAAAAAATTTAATTCACCAAATCAAGATATTAAGGCAGCTGTTTTAAGAAACTTGAAGAACATTAATTTAGAAAAAATTCATAAAAGTTTATTTAAAGATTTAATTAAATATTTAAGCGATCCAAATGTTTCTTTAAGATCATCTATTTTTGAATTAATTTCCAGGATTGGTTCCTTTAAAAAGTTAAATATTCCCATCAATCCTTTAATAGAGGGATTATTTGATCCAAATCCTAATATAAGGCATTTTGCTGTATTAGCGTTAGAAAAATTATATCATGAGGATCCAAGAGCTTTAGATTTGGATCAAATCATCATGAGAATTGACCCAAATAATCGTGAAATTTTATTAAGCATTATTTCATTCTTAGGTAAAATTTGGGATAAAGATCCTGTAAAAATCTTAACTGCATTCTTGACTTTTATAAAAATGGAAGATGAGGGGTTAAAAGAAAAAATTTCGGATATATTAGTAGAAAAATCCATTCAAAACCCCTCTTTTATCATAGATAACTTGATTAAAATTAGAGAAAAAGCTCGTTTTATTTCAAAAGGTATTATATCAAGAACAATTATCAATATAGCAAACAAAAATCCATCAAAAGTCTTACCTATCTTAAATAATTATTTAAAATCTCCTGAATTTGATGTTAAATTCAATACAATTCTCACTTTTGATGGTTTAATAAACACACAAGTAAATTTGATAGATTTAGATATGATCGTAAAAATTATAAGAGATGATCCAGATAAAGATATTAAAAAAATTGCTATTCAGTTTCTCTCAAATTTAGTTAAAAAGGATCCATCTTTAATAATAAATTTTGTACCTGAATTATTAAAAATAACGTATGATGTAGATTTATCTTTAAAAATTTTAATCTTTAGAATTCTTTTAAATATAGCAAAAAATTTTCCGGATCGAATACCTTTAAATTTTATTATAGAACACATGAATGAAAAGGATTCTTTCATACGCGAAACATGTACTAAAATTTTAGGTTTCATTGGATATGAGGATCCTAAAAATTCTATTAAATCAATTTTAAAAATTTCGTTAAAAGACGATGATTGGATTGTTAGAGATGCAGCAATAAGTAGCTTAGGGAACATTCTTGCAAATTTAAAAGATAAGTCTCAAGTGCTTAATGAAATTATTAACCTTCTTGATGATGAAAATAAGTGGGTGAAAAGATCATCAATGAAATTGTTATCATCACTTAAAGATTTAGATCCTTCTAAAATCCCGTTTAATTTAGTTAAAAAAAATATCTATGATGATGATCCTAAAGTGCGAGAAGGAGCAGCGAATTTACTAGTAATCTATGCAAAAGAAAAAATTGAAATGATTTTAGATGACATAATTAAACTCTTAGGAGATGAGTCCGAATTTGTAAGGAAAACAATGATAGATGGGATGGTAAAAATAATTAATTCTATTGGATTATCATCAGTCCTTTCCACTTTATTAAAAAATTTAAGTGATGAAACTTCTTTAACTACTCAACAATCAATCGCAATTATTTTAAGTAGGACGGCGATTCTTGAAGAAGATAAAATTAAAAAAAGAATTATTTCGCTATTAAAAATACGATGTGAAGTCTCACAAGATCCAATAATATGTAATGCTTTAACAAAATTAAGAGAAAAGTAAACATATCGAATAAATAAAAATTATTTGTTAATTTTTTAAAATTACTTTTATCAAAATTTCCACTAAATCAATGCTCTCTTTATATTTTTTATTACTAAACTTTATTCATCTCTTAATATGCTAAACCTTTAATAGAACGAATTAAAAAAGATTAAGGATAATTTTTGCTATATTATCCAAAGAATTAAAGGTGAACCCGCTTGACAACACCATTATCTAAAAAAAATGTGCCCATTCCTAAAATACAGAGATTTGAAAATTTCTTTAGACTATTTGAAGAGAAACCGGGTGTTTTTAAATATTTAGAAGAAATTAATGATATAATTGCAAAAGGGAGCAATTCTTTAGTAATTTTATACGAGGATCTTTTAGCTTTTGACCCACCTCTAGCTGAACTTCTCAGAAAAGATCCTCAGACTCTATTAGAAGATGCTATAGAGGCTTTTAAAAATATTTTAAAATTTCAAGGGGCTACGATATCTGATCAAGATTATTTTGTTAGGATAACCACAAAGGATGAAAAAAGTCCACTTGCTATTAACTTGAGGAGTCTAAGGGCAAAACATATAGATCAATTAATTTGGACAAAAGGAATTCTTGTTAGGAGTTCTGTTATTCGCCCAAAATTAGTTAAAGCTTCTTTTGAATGCTCTCTTTGTGGAGCAAAAATTGAAATTCCTCAATTTACATCAAAGATTAGATGGCCGAAATTTTGCCAAAATAAAACTTGTAAAGCAAAATCCCAATCTGATTTTCGTTTAATCTCAAAAAACTCAGAATTTATTGATTGGCAGAGCATTATGATTCAAGAAATTCCAGAAGATTTGCCACCAGGAAGGATTCCAAGATCAATTCAAGCTATCTTAAAGTACGATTTAGTTGATATGGTTAAACCCGGAGATCGCGTCAAATTAATGGGAATATACAAGTCAGTATTAGCTCAATCTCCTAATAGTATGAATAGCAATTTATTTAAGACCTATATTGACGTGAATTATATAGATCCTGATGATAAAAGTGATGATGTCATTGAATTATCAAAAGAAGATAAGGAAATTATTGAGAAACTTTCAAAAGAGCCGATGATTCAGAAAAAAATTGCCAGATCAATCGCACCAACCATTTTTGGTAGAGA
>CAZIEC010000157.1:0-6036 GCA_964538145.1 uncultured archaeon | reverse complement strand
GGGTTAAATTCGATTATTTCTTCAATGCGGGACATTGGATCGATACCAGCATTAATAAAAAGAAACTTCTTTCCGTTATAGGATAACAATTTACTTATTATGTAAGGACCAACACCATCATCAGAGAGCTTTTCTTCACCAATACCCACAAATGCTATTTTGGAGGCACCTTGTAACCTTTTTAGAATTGAATCAAATAATTCATCCATATTTTAATAAGTTAGGCTTAATTAATGAAATTTTTCTTGATTTTTGTATTCTTTTATTAACTTTTTATTAACCTGAAGTATTAAAATTCGGAAAACTTTTTAAATAGAAGAATCGAAATTAAATTTAAATAACTAAAATCGATAAGAAAAGAATTTATAGATGAACCATCATGAATGAGAAAAAGAAAGAATTAAGTACGAGAAATTTAATTGGTTATGGACTTGGTGCTATTCCAGCAGGCCTTTTGGTTTACATTTTTAACTTAAAGTACATTGATCTTTTCTATGATGATTTAAAATTATTTCCAATCTTATTCGTTATTGGACAGATTATATACATGACTATCAATGCTTTAAACGACCCATTATTAGGACAACTATCCGATAGAACTAATAGGGAAAAATGGGGTAGTAGGAGAATCATTTATATTAAATATGGTGCGCCTATATGGGCAATTACATTTTTATTAGTCTGGTTCCCATGGAGTTTGGACAATCAATGGATCATTTTCATTCATTATGTCATTTCTATTTGCTTATTTGATACAATGTTTACATTAGTTGTATTAGTATGGATGGCTCTATTACCGGAAATGACTTCTGATATAGATGAAAGAAATAAGGGCAATTTTTTAGCTCAAGTTTTTGGAGCAATATTTGTCATTCCTTTCTTTATAATCATTGGAGACATGAGTCCTTTATCAACCGAATTTCAGATATTAATGATAATAGTGGCAATCATTTCTACAGCTTTCTTATTGCTTGTAGCATATTTGTGCGAAGAAAGACCAGAATTTCAGAAAGATACGACTTTTTCCCTTTGGAAATCTGCCAAAGAAACAATAACCATGAAATCTTTCTTGCTGTTCATTGGATTTAACTTTTGTAATGTGTTCAATGGTTCGATTGGATTGAGTTATTTATTTGCTTATAGTTTTATCTTAGGAAGTTACGGTACAATCATCTATCTATTAGTTTTTATAATCATAGGATACGGTGCTAACATTTTTTGCATGAGATTGCGTCCAAAATGGGGCATGCGAAAAATTATCCTAAGATTTGGCTGGATTAAAGTTTTGTTTTCATTAATTACATTTATTATTCTTGTAACCTTACAGAATCCTCTAATTGCAATTATTAGTCTCATGATTACGACGTTCTTTGGTGGATATGGAGTATTTGTAATTCCAATCATGTATTTATCTGTTGATGAAGATGAATTAAAACATGGAATTAGAAGGGAGGGCATGTTTTTAGGGATAAATGCTCTCATCACCAAGCCAGCCAGTAGTTTAGGACCGATTTTGGCAACATTCATTCTCGGCACGTTTGGCTACATTCAAGGTTCACCAACACAACCAGCATCTGCTTTATTAGGCATTGATATTCTTTTCTTGCTCGTTCCAGCAATAGTTACTGCGATCAGCCTAATATTCATACATTTTTACCCTCATCATGGAGAAAAGCTTGAAAAAATGAGAGAAGAATTAAATAAGTTGCACCAAGAGAAATTAAATAGATTGTCTGATTAATTATTAACATTTTTTTTATATTATTTTTACATATATTCACGTGTTTTTATTTAATTAAAAGTTAAGAGATTAAATTATTAACTCAAGATCTTAGAAAAGATTTTATTAAAATAAAGTATTTGAATTAATCATGTTGTTAGAAGGAAAAAATATTGTACTAACTGGAGCTGGAAGAGGAATAGGAAAGCATGTAGCAATTGCGTATGGCAAGGAAGGAGCGAATTTAGGATTAATTGCTAGGACAGAAAGTGAATTAAATGATACTAAGAAAGAAATAGAAAATTTAGGAACTGGCGTTAGAGTAATCTTACAATTTGCTGATGTAACAAAGTATGAAGAAATGGAGCAAGCTTTCAAGGTGTTTAGCGAAGAGTTAGGCTTAATAAATGGAGTCGTAGCAAATGCTGGTACATCACGTATGGGGACCTCACATGAATTTGATAGTAAAACATTTGACAACATACTGAAAGTGAATGTTTTAGGAGTATTCAATACTTTCAAGGCGGCATACCCTTATTTAAAAAAGGATGATAAAAAAGATAAGGCAAGATTTTTAATAACTGGTAGTGCTGCTTATATTAGTTCAATGCCCAAATTTGCAGCATATACAGCTTCAAAATATGCAACAGTGGGATTACAAAAAGCTTTAGCATTGGAATACAAGAAAGAAAACATAACTTTTAACCAAATCCTTCCAACCATGGTAGATACGAGATTATTACGAGGAAAAAGGGCTGGTGATGGAAATAAACCTGATAATGTCATGAATCCTTGGGATTTAAATGATTACTACGTGTTTATCATGACCGAAAAAGCAAATAAAGTAAACGATCAATTAATAGTTACTAGCGATTTTGAGGAAATTAAAAAGATTCTCAAAGAAACTCCTTCGGAAAATAAAAAAGATTGGAATACTTTTAAAGAAGTACTACAAGTTAAAGCTCCAAAGATTTTAGAGAATGTCAGAAAGCTAGGTAAACTTGTAGAATATTTAATGCTAAAAGAAAACTAATTTTTTTATATTTATTTGAAATTCATTCTCTTATTAATCCTTGTTCTGTTCCAAAAAGATTAAATTCATTAGAAATGGAACATTATAATAATTAGAAAATGAATGAAAAAGCAGAAAAAATTCAATTTAAAGGAAAAATCGAAAAAGAGAAGGTAATAATTGAAGATATAAAAGCAATAGAAGAATTTTACGAGAACTCATATATAGGCACCATAGAGAATGATTCAGAAGGTAATGAAGTATTAATGCTCGAACCCATTGAAACGCTATTATTGCATGAACGAAATCGTATAATACTATGGCCAGATAATGATAAATCTAAGGAATCGTACGATTTTGAAGGATTAATCACGTATTTTACTCAATTTGATGATAAGTTATGGCATAAATACGTGATATACATGGACTTAAGAAAGAGAGGATACATTGTTAAAGGAGGGTATGGTGATGGAATAATATTCAGGGTATTCAGGCGTGGTGCTAATTTCAAGGAAGAACCAGCAAGATTCTTGATTTACCCAGTATTTGAAGGGAGTCCGATTGAATTAAAGGATCTGGACAGAATCTCAAGAATCGCTTTGAGTTCTCGGAAAGACTTGATCATTGCTACAGTGGATCGGTTGAGTAAGCCAGTCTACTATAGCGTTAATAAATTTGAAATTACAAATATAGATATTGATGAAAAAGAGCATGCCAGATAGGTTTGTGTGTGATACATCTGTAATATTCAATGGTTTAATTTTACAATTAATAGAAGAGGGCGAATTAGGCGAAAAACCTGAAATACTAATCTCAAATGTGGTTGTTGCTGAAGTTGAATATAGAACAAATGTTCAAAGAGAAGTTGGATATTATGGTTTAAATATTCTAAAAAAGTTAAGAAATTTACATGAAGAGGGCAAAATAATTCTAAGAATAGTTGGTAATCGCCCTACAAGAGAACAAATTAAAATGTCTCCAGGAGGAGAATTAGATGCTTTAATAAGAGAATGTGCAAAAGAACACGATGCTGTATTGATCACGGCAGATAGAATTCAAGGAGATGTAGGCATTTTTGAAGGACTTGAAGTGATGAAAGTCAAGGAACGGGGAGTAGGTAGGAAGATATCTCCTGAATCATTAACATTATTAAAATATTTTGATGAGAAAACCATGAGCGTTCACTTGAAACAAGAATTACCTCCATTTGCCAAGAAAGGTTCTCCTGGAAACTGGTACATGGAGCAAATAGGAGATGAAATAATCAGCAAAAAGGAAATTGAAAATATAGCAATAGAAATAGTAGAATTTGTTAGAGAAGATTATCATTCCTTTATAGAAATTGAGAAATTTGGTGCTATTGTAGCACAACTTCGTGAATTTCGAATTGTAATAACTAGACCACCATTTTCAAGCGATATAGAAATTACTGCCGTGAGACCTTTAGTAAGCCTGAGATTATCAGATTACTCAATAGATAATAAATTAATGCGCAGGCTTTCTAAAGCTGAAGGTATTCTTGTTGCAGGACCACCAGGGGCAGGTAAAAGCACTTTCTCCGCCGCACTTGCAAACTATTATTCTGAACAAAATAAAATTGTCAAAACACTGGAAAGCGTGAGAGACTTGCAAGTTAGACCAGAAATAACGCAATACACGAAATTAGAAGGAAGCCTTGAAAACTCTGCAGATATCTTACTTTTAGTTAGGCCAGATTATACAATCTTCGATGAAGTTAGAGTTTTTGAAGATTTTAAGATATATTCAGATTTTCGCTTATCTGGAGTAGGAATGGTCGGTGTTGTTCATTCTTCATCGGCTATAAATGCAATACAGAGATTTATTGGTCGAATAGAGTTAGGAATGCTTCCATCCATTATTGATACCGTTATATTCATAGAAAAGGGAGATATTGCTAAAGTATTGGTATTAAAGATGACTGTAAAAGTACCACACGGTTTCAGGGATAAAGACTTAGCAAGACCCGTTGTCGAAGTGAGAGATTTCAAAAGTGATAGGTTGGAATATGAGATATATAATTTTGGAAACGATGTAGTAGTGAATCCTATTCGTCCATCTAGGGAAAAATATTATAAAAAATCCCATTTTGATTTAGATGATATCTTAGATGATGAATCATTCATGTTTGGAGAGAGAATAAATTTAGATATTGAAATTAAAAATAATAAAATAATTTTACACGCAGATCCCATTTTTGCTAGCAAGAATATCATAATCTATTCTGGAGATCAAAAAATATTTACAGGATCCCTAAGTAAAAATGCAGAAATTTCATTATCATTATCTCACAAGGAAGGAAAGCGTGTTTTAAAAGAATTCAATAAGAATAGAGATTTATACGCCATGTTAAAATAAAGAATCCTTCGCCAAATAAAAAGAAGTTTCTCATATTTAATATCCTTCTTCTGAAAGTTATTTAATTCAATTTCATTAACTCTCTTACTTTTTTCACGATTGGAGGTAATACATCTTTTATTGGATTAAAAAATCTTAAATCTGCGAGATGATCATAAGGTGTTTCTCCAAGATTTAAAATTATCAATTTAGCACCATTTTCTTTTGCAATTAGAGGCATGTTGGCTGCTGGGTACACTACTAATGAAGACCCAATGACAAAAAAAACATCAGAATTAGAAGCCCTTCTAATTGCTTCCTCGAGATCATCTTCAGGTAATGGATCACCAAAATTTACAATACTTGAAATTAAGCGTCCACCGCATTTCGGACAGCAAGGTTGATCTGGGTGGATCTTACTTGTTCGATAACCAGAACCCCATTTTTTTTTATCCCATCCCGCTTCTTCATAAGTCATTTTAGAATTACAACCTAAGCATCGCATTAAGTGTTGATTTCCGTGTAATTCTGATATTTTATTAACCGGAATACCAGATTTTATATGAAGACCATCAACATTTTGAGATATGAGATAATCCAATTTACCAAGTTCTAATAGTTCTACAATCGCATAATGATTAGGATTTGGTTGCACCTTATCCCAAGGCACTTTCATTTTTGGTGGAGGTAATCCCTTATCCCTTCTTGTCCACACTCCGTCAGGACCTCGATAATCAGGTAATCCACTATCAGTTGAAATTCCAGCTCCCGTGAAAACAACAAGATGAGAAGATTCAACTATCCATTTAGCGGCAAGATCAATTTTTTCATCTAAGTTCATACTCTTTAAAAAAATACATGTAAATTTAAATATATTTATTGAAGAAAATCAATATCTTTAGGGTTAGTAATAATCTAAAACAAGTTTACTTGAAAAGTTAGAATCATA
>CAZIEC010000156.1:0-6058 GCA_964538145.1 uncultured archaeon | reverse complement strand
CTTGAAATATCATTAAATGGCTCATAACCTACATTAAAGAGAATATAATTTACTATTTTAGGTGGAGTATAAAATTCTCCAAGATTTTTTCTGGTTTCTCTTGAAATTATATTTTGATAAAGTGTTCCAAATAAATCTCCAATTTTCAATTCGTGTTCATCGGGATTTAACTTAAAAAATTTTTGAATTATCTCATCTAATATTTTTTCAAAATTGTTGTAGGCAGTACCGCCAAGATATTTATTTTTTAATTGCTCAATAATTTCTTCTCTTTCAAGAAACTCCCTAAAATTCAAAATTCAATCGTAATTATTAATTTTTTAAAATTTTTACCATTTTTTATTAGTAATTATCGAAAAATATGATATAAATTTAATATATTTCAATAAATAATAGACAATAAAAAATATCATGAAAAATCACGTTTTATTGTTCAAAATATTCCCTAATATTTTTATAGTTTAAATTTATTTCTAATCTTATAATAGGAGTTAATTAAAGATTTCCAAAATCTAATGATTGTAAATACTTATTTAGAAATTTTAATTTTAATACAATTAGTAGCTATTTTATTCTTTACATTAAAGGGAGAATCTCTTAAACGTGATAAGGGATTCGTCATTCCAACTTTTCTTTTTTTTACATTTGATATTTTACATATAGCCTTCTTTTTATGCTCAACATATAAAGTTTTTCCAATTGAGTTTTCAGTTATTCTTTGGAAATCTACTTTAGTGTCGTGGTTTTTAATCAATATTTTATGGTCTTCATTTTATTTGAAAGAACTGCATAAAAATAATAACTGGTACATTGTCCCCATTAGCATTTATGTGTTTTTGTTTGGAGTTTTTTTTAGTCTATTGGTAAATGAAAGCAACATTACACCTATAGAGACTTCAATTGGGTACATTTTTTTGTTTAAGAATGATATAACTTTCGAATTATTTTTAATTTTAAATTTTTTATTAATTTTTATCTCACTTTCTTCTCATGTTTTTGGTTTAAAAAATTATTTTGATAAAGAGATAATTAAATACTTTACAATCATATTACTGGCTTTTACATTTGATATAATAGTTCTTTCTTTCTTTATATTCTCATTTAATTTAGTTCTTAATAATATCCACGTGATTTCTCGAATTTTGATTCAAATTTTTTTATTATATACTTTTTTCAAGAAGGAGAATATCTTTTTTGTATTTACAAATAAAATTTATAATTTTATTTTATTCCATAGATCTGGAATCCTTCTTTATTCTTATGATTTCGAGAAAAATCAGGAGATAAAAGAGTCCGTGCTTAAGGGAAGCATTCTAATAGGAATAAATCACATTTTAGCAAATTTTTTTAATGTTAAAAATCAAATTAGCAATATTAAATTAGGAGATCAGGCAGTAATATTAAATTATAATAAAGATTTAGGATTTGCAACATTGTTAACAGCCAAATATGAAAATCCTATCCTCCTTAACTTAATAAATAAGTTTAATGATGAGTTTTCGAAGAAATATAAAAATATCCTCACACAGCTAAGAGGTCTTATAGATATTACACAATTTAAGGAAACGGGTGATTTGATCGAAAAATATTTCAAAATCTATATCACAAATTCATCTAACTATGGTAATGTTAATTAACATTGAATATTGTTAGATAAAAATTTGAAAAAGAAATTTTAAAGAAGTATTAAGAAAAAAACAGTAAATATATAATTAAAAACATCTAAATGAATTATTCAATAATATTGAACTTTAAAAAATCGTGCATTAAGGATTATAAAATTAACTTAGAATTTAATTAAAAGCTAATCTACTGAAATGATTGATTTAAATACATTAATCTCATTAGTGATTTTCCTATCGGTCGTATTATCTAGCTTATTTACTATGGTATTAATAATTATTAAAAAGAAAGTATATGGCACAGTTTCGATAATAATAATGAGTTTATGTATAATAAGCACGAGAGGGATATTTTTTCTTTCTTTATACGGTTTCTCTTTCTTGTTCTATTTTTCTCCCGAGGTTAATTTATTACTATGGGAAATTTCACAAGTTGCCGGCTTTATAACGCTATTTCTCACATTTATTTTTTATACAATGCTGAAAAATTATGGTTCTCTAAAACCCTTATCTATTTTATTCATAATATTCTTTTTTGGATTATTAGTTGGAGAATTATTAATAGAAGATTCGATAAAAATTATATTATATGATTCTACACTGCCAGAATTTTCATTAGTCAATCCTTTTTTGATTAATTACATATTTTGTCCGTATTTAAAAATAATCATAGTCTCATACCTTTCCTTAGTTGTAATTTATTCTTTTTTGATATGGTTAATGTTAAGAGTAAAGAGATATGAAAAGGGAGAAGGAACCTTTTCCTTAACATTTAATTCAAGTTTAGCTATTGTTGCCCTAATTGCTTTAATTATATATATTTTAACTTCTGAAATGATTTTCCGTCAACTTCATTTTATCATTACTGCGATAACCACTATTATTGTCAATCTTGTCATCATAAAGCAGCCATTCATATTCTTTAAATTGTCTAATAGAATATATTCTATAAAAATATACCATAAATCAGGCATCCTTCTATATTCTTATGACTTTGAAAACAATATTGATATTGAGAGAGATTCATATATTTGGGGAAATATCCTAATAGGATTGAATTACATAATAAAAGAGTTTTTAAAAGAAAAGAAGCAAATTGAAGTCATTCAAACAAGAAATTCAGATCTTCTAGTTAAATATGATACAGAATATGGATTTGCAGTAGTGGTAATTACTAGTCAGAAAAATAAATTAGTGGAGATATTATCAAAAAAATTATTAGATGCATTTAGAGTAGAATTCGAATCGGTTTTGAATGAAATTAAAGACTTAAACAAAATAATAAATATTAAAGACTTTTTAGAAGCCAAAGAATTGATAGAAGATGTTTTTAAGTATTATATTTAAATATTTTTAACAGGTTTTTTTGTATTATTAAATTTAGAATGCAAAAGCCATTCTCATTTCATTGAATTAATTTTTTCATTTTTGCATTAATTTTTTAAAAATAAAACATATATTAAGGTAATGAAGCTTAATTTTTGTCCTAAATGTGGTAATAAATTAGAAGATAACTCTTTTCAATGCCACTCGTGTGGTGCAGACTTAAGTTCAAGACTAGGGCCAAGCTCTTTTAAACAAGAACACTTAATAAACGAAATAATTCAAGCATCGTTCTTAGAAAGGATAACCGCTTGGTTAATTGATATTGCCATAGTGCTCTCAGTTACTATTCCACTCTCTTTTTATGTCAATTTTGGTTATTTTTACATCTATTCTTATGTTTACAACTCAATCATAGGCTTTTTCTACTTTTGGTTGCTTGAACTTCTTAATAAAGGTCGAACTATTGGAAAATTGATATTGAGATTAAAAACTGTGAATAAAGATGATTTTGGTAAAGCTAAGACTTCTAAATTATTTTTAAATAATATTACAAAACCAACAGTATTTTTATTCTTCGATGTCTTGATTGGTTTATTAATTAATTATGTTCAAGAAAATAAAAATAATAAAATATTTAGAGCAACTCAATTACTTGCTGAAGTTATAGTAATAAAAGAAAAGAAATCTTCAAATCAAAATTAATATATTAAATTCAAGAAAGTTAGAATAATAATCTAAATATTTTTTAATCTCTTTTCTTATCTTATTTATATTATTCATTAGAAAAATAAAAAGACTATAAGTAATATAAAATGGAAAAATTAAATATGGAAAATTTATCCCCGCAAGATACAGAATGGGCTCATGATTGGAAAATAATTGTTAATATTTTTGAAGAGATTGAAAGATTAGAAGATTTATTTAAGCGTTTAGACGTTTCTCCTTTAAGAGAGATGCAACAAGAAATCTTAATTTTAAATCTGAAAAAATATGCTTGGTCTCTTCAAAATTACATTGTTGAAAAATATCAAAAAGAATATTAGATTTTTATTAATAATACTTTTTTTATCTCTCCTCAAGTTCATTAAGAATCTCTTTTTTGTAATACAAATCAAAAACTATTAAAAACTTATAACCCCAATTTAATATTATAAATTTATCTTGGGGTTAATATGAATGACCAAAAAAATGTAAAAGAACAAAGATTTAGCAGTTTACAAAAATGGAGCTTTGGAATGGGAAGCTTTGCTCAATGGTTCATAAATAGTGCCTTTAATTTGTGGGTTTTTTCTTTCTATTTCTCTGCAGTTAAATTGAATGTTAATTACATCATGTTAGCATTCATTATTTGGACCATCTGGAATGCTTTTAACGATCCTATCATTGGTTATTTATCAGATAGAACAAGCACTCGTTGGGGTCGAAGAAAACCTTATATAATGGTTGGCACCATACCCATAATCATTTTAGAGATTATAATTTGGACACCTCCTACTAGTGATGAATTTCTTCAATTTATATACTTACTTCTAATGCTATTGTGTTATGATACGTTCTACACGATGATTGCCTTACCTTTTGATAGTTTATTTCCTGAATTATATACTTCAGTTGAGGAAAGGGCTCAAGTAAATACCATCAAGCAAATACTGGCAATTGTTGGTCTTATAGCAGCAGCATTAGTTCCAGGAATGCTAATTGGAGAACTTGATGTTAGGGACGGCTATTTAATGAATGGAGTAGTTACATCGATTATTGTAGGGGCATCTTTATTATTTTCATTAAAATGGGGTGTCGTAGAACGTGAAGAATTTAAACTTGATTACCAACAACATTTTAATTATTTTGAAGGATTGAAATATGCACTTAAAAATAAAGGATTTATTCTTTATACCATTATGTTCTTCCTATATGAATACATCTTGCTGTTGCTTGGTACAATTGTTCCTTTATTTGTTAAGCATGTATTAGGATCAAAATCCACTTTTGATACTTCAATTATCATGGGTATTATGTATATTATTGGTGCCTTTTCAGTAATTATCTGGAAGAAATTGGATGTAAAAATCGGAAGCAGGAAAGGATACGTGATCTCCATCATAGCTTACTTCATAACTACTTTACCATTTTTCTGGATTAGTTCTTTTGATATGGCCATTATTGATGCTATTTTCATGGGAATTGGATTCGGTGGAATGCTATATTTTATTTACTTGATCATTGCCGATGTCATTGATGAAGATGAGCTTAAAACCGGTATCAGGCGAGAAGGTACTTTTTTTGGAGTTACAAACTTTTTCATGAGATTAGCAATGATTTTCTCTATAATTACAGTTAGCTTAGTATTTACTCAAACTGGTTGGGAAGAATATCAGCCAAATCCAGGAATAGACGTGATTTTAGGATTAAGAATTTTATTCATAGTTTTTCCAGGAATTGCTTTAGGTATTACATTAATTTGCTTAAAACTTTACCCATTCACTAAATCAAAAGTCGATGAAATGAAAAAACAGTTGTATGAATTACATGCGAAAAAAATGGAAAAGGTTCAAACAAAATAAAATTTTATTTTTCTCTTTCTTTTTTAACTAAAATCACGATTTATCCAATGCTTGCTCTAAATCTCTAATTAAATCCTCTACATCTTCTAATCCAACAGAAAATCTAAAATGAGTTTCAGAAATACCCATTTTTCTTTTTTCCCAAGAAGCTAAGTTTATTCCGGTCATTATGGATGTGTATTCTATCAATGAAGTAGTATCTCCAAGAGAAACTCCCACTTTAATCAACTTTAAAGAATTAATGAATTTATAACACTGCTCAATTGTTTTCAATTCAAATCCAATCATTCCACCAAAATTTTTCATTTGTTTTTTAGCTATCGAATGTCCAGCATGACTTTCAAGACCTGGATAATCCACACTTTTTACTTTTTCGTGAGATTCCAAAAATTTAGCGATCTTTATGGCATTTTGGCAATGTTTTTCCATTCTAATGCTTAATGTGCGCACGCCCCTCAATGTAAGCCACGCATTAAATGGGCTTAAAACTGGTCCTTGAGTTTCCAACCAGAAATATCTTATATCTTGTAAAAGATTTTTTGGTCCCAT
>CAZIEC010000155.1:0-6079 GCA_964538145.1 uncultured archaeon | reverse complement strand
AACATTTAGCGAAGGTCTCTGCTCCACTTAAATCGGTAGCAGTAACTATAGTATTATTGTAACTACTGAATATATGAATTACAGCCCACTTTATCTTGTTATCTTTTTTTGCCATAATTATTTACCAATTTGGGTTAAATATTTTAAAGATAAATGAAAATTCTTTCATAATGTTAATTTATTATCATATAAATTGAATGTTTTAAAAGATGATTATATTTTTAATTTTAACTTTCAACAGAAGTTTCCTGTTCTTTTTTCATTGCATAGGGGCTACTAGGTGCGAATCTGATTGTATCTTCTTCCTCTTTTTTAACTAGATATGAAGGAGAATTTACAGTTTTTCCACCTACTTGAATGTGCTTGTGCACGATGAATTGTCTTGCTTGATAAATCGTTTTAGCCAAGCCTTTTTCATAGACCAAGGTTTGAAGGCGTCGTTTTAGTACATCTTCGACAGTAAGGAGGAGTACATCTTCGAATTCTGCTTCTGGTCCGAGGATTCCTAGTCTATTTAATCTTTTAAGCAGTGTGTCTTGTACTTGTGCTGCTTTTTCTGGTGGTAGTGATCTGGACGATCTGGCGATGTTTCTCCAATTACCTAAAATGGTTCTAGCTTTCCAAAATTCTCTTTTGTTTCTGAGTCCATATTTTCCCACGAATTCTAGTTCTTCGAGAATTCTATCTTTTCGGAAGGGATGTCTTGGTTTTTTAAATTTTTTCTTTAATCTTCTTGGATCTCCCATCGGTTTCACCTTTACTTTTTCTTTCTTCTTACGACACCGACCACCAATCCTTTACGACCAGTGCTCTTGGTTCTTTGTCCTCTAACCTTAAGGCCATATTGGTGTCGAACGCCCTTGTAGCTTTTCATTTTCTTCATTCGGTCAATATCTTGTTTTACTTGAAGGTCTAATTTGCTTCCGAGGATGTGTAGATCTTCACCAGTACGAAGGTCCTTTTTTCTATTTACCATCCAGTTAGGAATTCCATTTTCAATGGGGTTTAAGAGGATTTCTTCCAGTCTATTTAAATCTTTTTCGGGAATGGCTCCAATTCTTAGATTAGGATCGATTCCAGCGACTTTTACGACCGCTTGGGCAAATCTTCTACCGACTCCCTTAATTTGAGTTAATCCATGTTCAACTAAGGCGTTTCCATCGATTTGAACTCTTAATTTCCTGAAAAATACTTTTTCACGGAAATTCTTTGGTCGAATGGTTTGCAATGAACTCATTTTAAATTCGAAATAATTTTAAATTTAATATTTTTTAATGTGAAATTTAATATTAATTTTTTGGTTTAAGATGCGTGGTATTTCAAATATTTTCATTTTAAATTAATATAATTTGCTTATTTATAACGAATTAAATAATTTAGCATTCAATCTTGAATTACTTACCAATATATCTCATAAATATGTATTCTAAAAAACGATTAGTCTTCCATGCTAGATTAATTAATTCGTTGTATATAATTAATTCGTTGTATATAATTTATTAGAAAATGTTTTCTACTATTTGTTTGCCAAACAATTTTCTCATAAAGTTTATAAAAACTTTATATATTAAATAAGTTCTATGAAAGAATAATAGATTAAAAATCTTAAAACTAAAAAGTGAAGAAATAATAATGGAAAATTATAAAATTCTAGATGCTATGAAAGAATCTATTGTAGATTTAAATCTAGATAAAGCTATAAAGTCGTGTAAAGAAGCGCTTTCACAAGGAATTGCCCCTAATAAAATAATTGAAGACGTAATTAGTAAAGCATTAAAGTTAGTGGGAGAGAAATATGAAGCCAAAGAATATTTTATTCCTGAATTAATTATGGCAGGAGAAATATCTAGCCAATTAATGAAGATCCTCCTTCCCCGCTTAAATGTTTCCAAATCTTCAAAAACTATTGGAAAAGTCATAATTGGAACTGGGAAAGGAGATATCCACGATATTGGTAAAAATATTGTCATTACTTTTTTAAAAGCTGAAGGTTTTAAAGTAATTGATCTTGGCGTGGATGTAACTAGTGAACAATTTATTGAAGCAATAAAGAAAGAAAAACCAGATATCTTGGCTATTTCAGCCTTAATTTCTAGCACTTTAGTTGAAATTCAAAAAGTTTTAAAAGATTTAAAAGCTGCCAATTTAAAAGATAAGATAAAAGTGATCATAGGAGGTCCGCCCGTAACTAAAGAGTTTAGTGAAAGTATTGGTGCTGATGGATTTGCTAAAACAGCTATAGATGGAGTAAAAATATGTAAGAGGTGGATCTTAAAATGAATGCTAGAGAAAGAATTTTAGCAGTTCTTAATCATGAAACTCCGGATAAAATCCCTTTTACTATATATTTAGAAACAAAATATATGGTTGGATTAGCATTATATAAACCATGGCGAAAATTGCTGGATAAAGGATTAGGTTTGCATGGTGCAGAAGTAGTTCAACCTTATAAAGTAATTTGCCCCAATAGTAAAATGGAAATAACTCATCATTATGGAGAAGTCACTTCTTGGTCTCCCGTAGATATTCTTATGGCAATGAATAGTACCCATATGGTTACGGGAACAATTGAAACGCCTGTAGGAAAAATAAATTTAAAAACTAAATGGCAGGATTTAGATTTATCCTCTATGATTCCATGGTTTCCTGAAGATGGATATTTAGTTAAAAATAGTGAAGATTATGAAACGTTAAAATATTTAATTGAAAATACAGAATATCAACCCTTTTATGATGATATTAAAAACTTTAAAATGATTATTGGAAATTATGGTGTGATTGCTGCTTTTGTCCCTAAAACACCATTTCAATCAATGAGGATGTTAATGGGTCCAAAAACCTTAGCTATCGAATTTTATACCAACCGGAAAGAATTTGAGGATTTATATAAATTAATTTATAAAAAGGAATTAGAAATCTATAAGATCGCTGCCGAATCTCCTGCAGATTTTATTTGGAGTCCGGATAATGTAACTGGACAAGTAACAACTCCAAAATTTTTTGAAAAATTTAGTCTTCCTTTTTATAATGAAGTAGCAGATGTTATACATAAACATGATAAAGCTTATGTGGTTCATATGGATGGGATGTTAAAAAGTTTGCGAGATTTAATTCCAAAAACTAAAATTGATGCTATTGAAAGTTTCACGCCTCCTCCCGTGGGAGATTTACCATTAAAAGAGGCTAGAGAATTTTGGAAAGATAAAATCATATGGGCAAATTTTCCCGAATCTGTAAGCCTTCAGGGTCAAAAAGCAGTTAAGGAGAAAACACTTGAAATGTTAAAAGATTCAGCGCCAGGGGATAACTTCTTAATGGGAATTTCAGAAGGTTTTCCATCCACTTTGCACTTATTTGCCTCTGTTCCAACCATCTTAAATGTGATTAACAAGCATGGAACATATCCTATATCGTAAAATATTTCTTTTTTTATTATTTTAATAATTTTTTATAACGACATAAATAATTACTCCAGATTTGGGAATAAGAATAGGAGATACTTTTTCTTGGATTTTATTTCTAATTTTTTTAATAATTTATTCCGATTTGGAAGAAATTCAAATGATAAGTAAATTTCAAGAAAAATACATTCTTTATAGAGAAAAAACAGTTTTTTTTCCCAAAAAATTTTTTAATCGAGAAAAAGGAAAAACAGGAGGAATATCAAGGAATATCTTTTTCTTTAAATTCTTTTAATTGAAATTTTTATATTCATTATAACTTTTTTAACTTTAATATTTAATGCGTTCCCATTATATAGATTTAAGATATTACGAAATTTTAGATAATTTTAATTTTTTAGTGAAACTAAGTGAAATTTGATGAAATATCAATTGGTAAACAATTTAGACAATAAATAAAGTTTAGTAGAAAAGAAATCTCAATAATAGGATGGGATTTTTTCTTTTTTGCTTTTTTTTTCATTAATATGCTTTTTGCATTTTGTTTTCTTTGAATTTGTAATTTTTTCTAATAAAGGTAATCCTGGCTTAATCTCACTTATATTTTTCACTTCAATCAAATTATTTTTAATTAAGTTTTGAAAAAGTTCCATCCCTTTACTCGTTCTAATTATCACTGTATTCCATCCTGATGGTGAACCTATGGAACCTATTGAGATGTCTGCCGATTCTGAAGTGAGATCATAACAAACTTCACAATCTTTTCTTGCTAAATGCGTGATTTCTTTTATTGGTATTGAAAGTTCCGTTCCATTATTGAGATAAATGAAAAATTTTCCTTTATTTATATCAGTTTTTCTAATTTCATTTAGAGGAGCTTTGAGGATTTCGCATATTTTAAGGAATGATTCATAGGAAAAAGATTCCATGCAGAATATTCCAATCCGATATTCTATATTTTTTAACATTGGAAAGTTAATGTCATAAATTTCAGATTTTAAGAGTGCTTGCATTTGACAAGGCACGCCTATCACGGCAATCTTGCCTATATTTGCATTATTTATCTTAAGAGCGCTTAGGTTAGCATTATTCACGTATTTTGTACCTGCTGTTAATAATATGTCTTCTTTAGTGCTAATAATGTAAGGTTCTGGTTTCCAAGGATCATTGGAGATTCTTGCTCCAATGGCTTTATCAATCAATTTTTTATCTAACAAGTAGTACAAGCATGTACTAGTTATGCCACCATCTTGACATTTTTCCCTAATTTCTGGGATTTTACTCCTAGCAGAGTAAATCTCTTTATAATATCCTAACAGCTCATAAGTTATTTTGAAAGAATTTGTTTCACTCTGTACCATATTTAAAAGACTAATGGGCAAGAACGAGCGCGGGCAAACAAAATAACATAATCCGCATCTAATGCATTTTTCATCTTCAATAGAACCATTTCCATTTATTACACTCAAGCAATTTAGAGGGCATATTGCACTACATAACCCGCAACCAGAACATATATTTGATTCGAATATGATTTTAACTGGTTGATAAATAGACTTGATTTTTGAAATATCCCCTTTAAAAACATGAATTTTATAATTCTTTAATGATATTTCAATTGCGGAGGAAACATCATTTTCTAAGTTAAATTCATTTTTTTCAATAGTTATGAGGTTTTCAATTTTTAAAAGTTCAAATAACTTGAATGCTACTCTTAATGGGATATTATTACTTTTTGCAAAAATCATGATAGTTTCAAGAGAATTCTCAGAATTTCTTTCCAAGAATTTAAAGAGAGCATATTTTAATCTCTCAAGATCAAAGATACTAAAAAGTAAATCTTCATATTGCTTTTCTGAGTAGATTTTTGTTTTTAAAATATCTTCACGTGCATCTATGAGAGCCCTAACTTTATAAGAATCTAGGGCTAAGGCAATGCAATGCAAAGAGTCCCATGAAATGCTCTTTTCTTCATTCACTATTAATATCCCTATTAACTATTATATTCAATTTCAGGAGATAATATTATTACACCGAAAACCCTCACACAGGGTTAGTTCCCTTCCAACTAAAATTTTATTGAAAGGATCATCCTTTTTCGGGTGAATTTTTAGATTTAAATTGGAGTAACGGAGGTAAAGCTTGGACTTTTTTACAGATATCATTTACAGCAGATACAAACCTTTCAACTTCAGCAGCAGCGCAGAAATATTGTTGGATTCTATCTTCACTGATGCCAACATGTTTAAATAATTTTTTTAGAAAAGATACGTGTTTATACGTGTTCATGTTTGCATCTCCATAATCACATTCTCCCTCATGGCATGATATTATTGCAACACCATCAGCACCATTAAGAAAGCATTCCATTATCAAGTGAATTCCCACTCTTCCAGTACATTTTACGCGAATTAAATGAAAGTTTGTACAATACTTTTTTCGAGTTGTTCCTGTTAAATCCGCTACCGAATATCCTCATTTTTCGCATCCAAATGCGATAACATTCCTTTTTATATTTTCTTCTGATTTCATCATTCATGTATTCACCTTCCTATCTTATTTCTCTAAATGTTCCTTAACATTATTGGTAGCTAAATTTGAAATTAAATCCAAATAAGTTATGCCCTTAATTTCCTCTTCAAATTGCTTATTTCTATAATATTTCAAATCTATTGCCA
>CAZIEC010000154.1:0-6084 GCA_964538145.1 uncultured archaeon | reverse complement strand
GATCGTTTTCTGAAAACTAAAATCTTTAAGAAACAATATGAATTTTATTTACCTGGAGAAATTAAGAGGTAGAAAATTAATTAAAAAACATTTCATTTTATATTGATCATGTCCCAAAAACCTAAAGTATATTTTACATCAAAAGTGTTTACTCCTCAAATAATTGGTTCGAATGAGAAAATAAATTCATCCATACGCAAAGAAATATCTGATTTATGGAAAAAACTTCAAGAAATAGCTGAAGTTAAGATTTTTGAAGGAAGGTTTCCAAGCCTTGAAGAAATAAAAAGAGATATATCATCGTTTAATCCACAATTTCTAGGTTGTCATTTAAGTCATTCGATCACTAAAGAAATGTTAATAGACTCTGAAATTGTAGCTATTTCAACATCTACAGCCGGTTATAATCATATTGAACGCACTGAAGATGATGATATCATAATAACCCATACACCAGGAGTATTGCACGAAACAGTTGCGGATTATACAATCGCATTAATAATGGCAAATTTAAGGAACATAGTTGACCTTCATAATTATGTATGGAACGGAAAATGGACCAAGGATGATAAATGGGATTTAGATCAACAATTATCTTCAGTTATTAGCCATAAAACCATTGGAATTGTAGGAATGGGTGAAATTGGTTCAGAAGTGCTTAAAAAATTGTATCCATGGGGTCTTAAAATAATCTATTATGACATAAGAAAACGTGAAGATTTGGAACAAAAATTTCCTGGAATTGAATTTAAAACATCTCTTAACGATATTTTCAAGGAAGCGGATATAATTAGTCTACATATTCCGCTTAACAAGCATACTCAAAATTTAATAAATAAAAATTTGTTAAAATTGATGAAAAACAACTCTTTACTCATTAATACTGCTCGTGGAGGAGTACTTAATTTAGATGACATGCTGAATTTACTAGAAAACCGAGAAATTCAAATAAATTTCGCTTTAGATGTTTTTCCGGAAGAACCTATTGATAAAGAAACTCTTGAAAGATTTAAAAAAATTAAAGCAGAGCTACCTCATATTAGAATGATATTAATGCCCCATAATGCCTCAGCTGATGCAGATACGAGGGGAAGGATGGTTATTATCTTTTTAAAGGATATTATTAATCTAATCGAATCCAAGAATATTAAAGATTTGGAGAAGGTACACGTGATTCCCGAACAAAGAAGAATCCTCAATGAAAAAAAGTGGAAGATTCAAGAATACTGGAAAAAAAGAGATTAAAACGGTGAAATCATGATACGGACCTTTGTAGCGGTTGATTTGAAAGATGAAAGCACAATTAGTCAAATTCAAGAATTTACAAAAGAATTAAAGAGAAACCAACCAAAAATTAAACTAGTTGAACCAGAGAACTTACATGTTACTTTAAAATTTATAGGAAATATTCCAGAAAATTTTGCTCCAAAAATATATAAAATCATTGATGAAGATTTAAATCAAAAAATCTTTAAAAATTCTAAATCTCAGTATGTATTGAAAGGCGTTGGACAATTTAGAGGATATTCAGTAATATGGATAAAGATTCATGGTGATTTAAGCCCATTAAATGAAGCTAAAAGAATTTTAGAAGAAAAATTATTTAGAGAATTAAATATTAAAAAAGATAAACGTTTAGAGTTCCAACCTCATTTAACAATTGGCAGATTGAAAAAAGAAAGGGTAAATTATAAAACTTTTGATGTATTCAAGAAGATAATTAAAGAAAATAAAGATCGGGAATTTGGACCATTTACAATTACAAAAATAAAGTTTAAGAAGTCAACGCTGACTCCAACTGGTCCCATATACACTGATTTATCCTATTAAATTAACTTTATAAAAATTTAAAATTGATATTTATGGGAATAAAGGCGGTCATATGGGATTTAGATGGAACTCTCATTCATTTTAAAATTGATTTTATCCGTGCTAGAAGAAAAGTGATTTCAATTTTAAGAAAATTTGGAGCACCCCGAAAAATATTATCTATTAAAAATAAGTTCACAGATACAATAGAGATGGCTAAGAATTTCTTCTATGAGAAAGGTTATGATAAAGAAGAAATTAATAAGATCATTCAGGAAGCTAATAGAGCAATTATAAATGTAGAAAGAGAAGCTGCACTCCAAGCCACTTTAATTAATGGAATAAAACAAGTTTTAGATTTTATTAAAGCAAATGGCTTAAAACAAGCAATTTTCACTTACAACACCCGTGAAAATGCTGAACTATCTTTAAAAAAAGCAAACATTATTGAATATTTTGAAATTATTGTTGGCAGGGATAGTATATCTAACCCCAAACCTCATCCTGAACATTTACTATATATTTGTAAAAAATTAAATGTAAAACCCCATAAGATTGTAGTAATTGGTGATAGTGGAAGGGATATTGAAGCAGGGATCAAGGTGGGTGCTTATACTTTAGGATTAAAGACATTAGTACCAGAAGCGTTTCGAGATCATTATTTCTATAAAGCCAATAAAATAATTGAAATTGGGGAAATACCTTCTAAATTAATTAAAGCAATTCAAGATTTGATGTAATCTGATAAAAAAGTTATAAATAGATGATATATTATTACTTAGATAGCAAAATAAAATATAAAACAAAATAAAAATAATAAAAGAAGGTATATTGGAAAAGTGGGACTAATAGAATTTGATCTTGATGTTCTTAAGCCTCATCAACCATCAAATTACGAATTAGCTAGGGCTCTAGAAAGGATTCCAGGACTCACCTTTGTTCAGATAAAGACAGATGAGATTGATGATAGAACAACTTCAATTTTCATAAATATTAAAGGAACTGAAGAATTATCATTAGATTTAATAAAAGAAACCTTAGAAGATATGAACTGTGCACTCCATAGCGTAGATAGAGTCCAGATAGATAAAAGACAAGGTTAATCCTTAAACTTTTTTTCCTTATATATAAGAAAAGTATTTCAAGCGTTTCAATATGGCTATGGATTTGAAAAATAAATTGTTTAACTCAAATATTTCATGTTCTTAAAGCCTTTCGATTGATTTTAATCGAGCCTTACATTCTTTTTCTAAACTAATTAACTTCTCCATTCTATTATGAAAAACTATTTAAAGTTGAAAAGGTTTAAAATTTTTGAGAAAGAGTCATGAATGAAGAAAAAAATAATCTAAAAACTATAATACTTGAATTTTTATCGGAGGAAAATCTCTCTCCTAATAAATTTTCTGATCCAAAATTAGAGTTTGGATATAAATTTATATTCCCACCGGGTAGAGACCCTTTAGGCAGGCCCATTGGTCAAAAAATGCTAATATTTAAGCCAAAGCAAAAAGATATGGTAATAATTTCAATTGCAACTCAAATATCAAAAATTCATATTGAAGCTTTGAATTCGCTTGACCATAAGAAAAAGATGCAGTTTTTCATGGATATACGTAAACATTTTCTATTAAAAGATGTCTTATATAGAATTGATATTCCTAATTATCGCTATGAAATTTCAGAACAAATATTTTTCTCTAGATATGAAATAATTTCGAAAAATGCTTTATTTAAAGCCATAAGAAAAATTTTTGATACAATGGTATATAGCAATCTTATTTTAAATGAATATTGTGAAGGTAAAATTAAACCAGAGGATTTAGATAGAGCAAAGGATTTCTCTTCTGGGTCAGATTTTACCTTATATTCTTAAAATTATAGGTGTATGAGAATGGCATTCAAAGAATGGTTACAAGCAATAGGAAAGTTAGATTATGTTCAAGGAAAAGCTAGACCTAATGTAGATTGCATTTTATGTGCAGTTAGAGACAATGATGAGAGGGTAATTTCTTTGAAAATATTTCAGGATGATACTCTATTTGTTTCATTAAACCTTTATCCTTATAATCCAGGACATTTAATGGTTGTTCCAAACAAGCACATTGAAAGGTTTGTTGAATTGGAAAAGAGAGAATTAATTCATATTTTTAGGACCATACAAGGCATACAATTGATGTTAGATGAGTTATATTCACCTAAGGGATATAATATCGGAATAAATGAAGGAAATGTTGCTGGAGCCAGCATTAAACATTTACATGTTCACGTTGTACCCAGATACAAGGGAGAACTTGGATATATTGACATCGTAGGGCAAACCAGGGTCGTTCCAGAGGGATTAGAGTCTGTAAAAAATAGATTAGAGAAGAACATTAGTAAATATCTAAATAAGGATTTTTTTGAAAAATTCTAAATCAGAAAAAATAATAAAATTAAAAAAAAGAATTTTCAAATTAGATTAAAATTAACATTCATTATCTTGTAGCATTTCGAATGTCAGCAGCAGTGACTCTCTTCCTTTTATCTGCCTTGCAAATTTTAAGGGCTGCTTTAGTGGTTTCTGCTGCTTTCTTTTCTAAAAATTGTATTAGCTTGTCAAGAGCTTCTGCTGCAACAAGATCAGCACCTTCCTTTTTCATTAATCGCCTAATTGGTGCTTTTGCAATATATGTTTCTGCTTTCTTGGGTTTAGCTGGGGCTTTCTTTTTAGCCATAATTCATTCCTCCACTTTTTCTTTTATAATATTATTAGGTTTAAATTAAATTAATGGTTAATAATAACTACACATTTCTCTTATATAAATGTTATGTTTCCAAATAGCAGTTAGTGGAAATTTTATCAACTGAAATTTTACGATCTAAAAAGTCTTAAACATGATCAAATCGACAAAATACCAATATCAAAATAAATTTTTACTTTCTATTAAATGAAAATAAAATTTTTTTGGAATTTCATGATTAACGAACTTAACTATTTCATGCGAGTTTTTAAATTTCTAGGTTTAAGAATGACATGTTTATTAATTTGATAATAATTTTTGGATAAAAAAAATAGTAAGAAAAAAAATACAATTTTAATAAATATCTCACTTTTCTACATTAAAAGAATTAAATCTTTTGGAACTGTTTTAATATTTTATTAATATTTCTCTGAAAATACTTACAAATTTGAAAACTATTTAAATAGTTAGGTTTAAAAAATAAAAATTAAAATATTTTATCTAAGTTATCTTATTTATGAAATAATAACTGAAAAGATTGAAATAATCATTGAATGCTCGTTTAAATTCAGATAGTCTTTCGGAAACCAAAATTGAAAAGAATTTGCAATTGTTAGGTTTCACTAAAAATGATTCTAAAGTACTTTTAACTATTGCAAAGTATAAAATATTAAGTCCAGCAGACATAGCTAAATATTCCGGCGTAGATCGGGCAAGGGTATATGATAGTTTAAATAGATTGTTAGAAAAAGGTTTCATTCAAAAAGAACCAATTAAAAGAGGCGCAAATTATCAGATTATTCCATTAGAGAAAATTTTTGAAACAATCAGACAAGAATTAAAAAATAAAATTGATTTGACTAGAATTCTTGAAAAATCTTTGAGAGAACTAGAAATTAAGCAAGAAAATGGCGAACCACGAGTATGGTCCATAGCAACAAGGGATAAGATTAGAAAAAAAATAAAAGAATTAATTACTTCGGCACAAAAACGTATATTTTTTATTATTACCCCTGACCTTTTAATGGATGAATTAGGTGGACATGAATGGATATTGAAAGAACTATGGAATAAGAAATTTGCATCTGATATAGATATAATTATTGCACTAAAATATTTCGAAGATCTTAAAGAAGATATAATGAAATTACTCAAATTAAACGTGAAAGTTCATTCAATTGAAGGAGATACAGTCATTCCATTTGGATTATTGATTGTTGATAATCAATTTCTTTTTACAACATTAGATCAAGTATCTGAAGCACCAGAATATACTTCTGGTTTATGGTTGGAAAATGGAAACAGAAACCAAATTATAGGTTATGAACATTTATTTCGACATTTCATAAGCTCATCAACAAAAGAAATCAAGCTAATTGAAAGAAAAGCATCGGTCCCATCTTAAAAACCTCTATTTTTTATGTATTAAAATGCAAATAATTCTTACTTATTATGAAAAACATTTTTTTAATATACAAATAACACTTAATTTTTAAAATTTTAAAATTAAATCGCAATTTGATGAAATTCTTTTAAAAACAAGCAATGAAAT
>CAZIEC010000153.1:1540-6086 GCA_964538145.1 uncultured archaeon | reverse complement strand
GAAGCTTCAGCTTTAACCGGAAAAAATATAGAATATGCATTCTATAAGCTTAACAAGCATCTAATCAAACTTAAATCAACTCCAAGGATGATAAATTAAATGGATGTAGAAGAAGCAATTATTAATCGGAGAACAATTCGTAGATATAAGCAAGAAGAAATTCCTATTGATATATTAAAAAAATTAATTAATTCGGGAAGATTGGCACCAGCAGGGATGAATTATCAAGCTATAGAATATATTATTGTTAGATTGAAAGAAATGCGTGATAAAGTATTTCCATATTTAAGTTGGGCTGGTGCTTTACCTCCTTCTGAGAGGACTCCAGAATTAAATCGACAGCCTACTGCTTATATCATCGTTTTATGGAATAAAGACATAAAGAATAAATCGTTAGCGGATATTGGGGCAGCAATAGAAAATATTTTGTTAACAGCAATAAAATATGGGCTTGGGAGCTGTTGGATGGGGTCAATTAATAGAGAAAAAATTAGAGAGATTTTTAAGATTCCATCAAATTATGACATTGCATATATCATTAGCTTGGGATATCCAGATGAGAAATCAAAAGTTGAACCTTATTCTGGTTCTTTTAATTATTGGAAAGATGAGGAAGGAATGCATGTTCCTAAAAGGAGCTTGGATGATGTCATATTCAAGATTTATTAAATAAATTTAAGAAAATATTTCAAAATATAAGTTTAGAAACCATTATGCGAAACTAAAAACCAAAAAAGTGAGTAAAAAAAAAAATCATATTATTTATTTAACCTCTATTTTCTTCTTTTCTTTTTCAGGGATCTCTATTTTAGGTAGTGTAATTTTGAGAATTCCTTTATCCAAGCTGGCTTCGATCTTATCTTCATCTATATTTTCGGGCAAGCTAAAGCACCTGTAATATTTTGAACTATAATATTCACGCTTAATGTAGCCTTTTCCTTTTTCTTCTTCTTTAGTTTCTTGTACTCCTTTTATTTCCAAGCGACCATCGTTTACAGTGATTTCAATATCACTTTTATCCAATCCAGGCAATTCAGCAGTGATTAAGAAATGATCGCCTTCATCCTTAATGTTTGCTAATGGAGTCCTGAAGAACTCATCTTCCTCGAATAATTTCAAGCTAAATGGTTTGAAATCCCATAATGAAGTTGGCATCCAGAAATTTCTAAAGTATGCATCTACTTCATCAAATACTCTTTGTACTCTGTCAAATACTGAGGAAAATATTGAATCTCTCACGGCTAAAGGTGCATTCTCTTTTTTACTCTCCTTTTTAGCTTCTTCCTTAGGCTCTTCCTTTACATCTACCTTAACTTCTTTTTTCTCTTCTGCATCAGACATCACACATCACCTAAATTTTATTTCCATAATGTAATTTTTTCATTGTCAATTACTATTTTACATATAGAGATTTACATATTTAAAGGTTATGATTTTTACAAATCTGTAAGATAATTGATTTGAAGCGTAATAGTTAAGAAAATATCATTTAAATGAAGATTTTAATCCTTTTTTATCAAATATTTTTACATTTCAAGATTTATTTTTTACATTAAGCATCAAGAGAATAATGCTAAATTTAAAAAATTAGAAAAAATATCACCCCATAACATGTTGACAATTGAAGATATTATAAAAGCTAAGGAAAAGTTGCAAGGAATTGCTAATAAAACGCCCATTTTTACATCCCGTACATTAAACAAGATGGTAGGTGGAGAAATTTTTTTAAAATGTGAGAATTTTCAGAGAACTGGTTCATTTAAGTTTAGAGGAGCGTATAATGCTATCTCAAATTTGAGTCAAGAACAGAAAAAAGCTGGTGTTATCACTCATTCTAGTGGCAATCATGCCCAAGCCTTGGCATTAGCTGCATCCTTACATGGCATTAAATGCGTGGTTGTAATGCCAGATAATGCTCCTATAGTAAAAAAGGTTGCAACTAAAGGATATGGCGCAGAAATAACTTTTTGTGAAAGCACGATGGAAGCAAGGGTGCAAACCACCAATAATTTAATTGAAAAATATGATTATACATTGATCCATCCATATGATAATGAGAATATAATTGCTGGTCAAGGTACCATTGCTCTCGAATTATTGGAAGAAATAAAAAATTTAGATGTAGTTGTGGCACCTATAGGTGGAGGAGGTTTAATAAGTGGAATTGCATCTGCCATGTGTGAATTAAAACCAGAATGCAAAGTAATTGGTATTGAGCCCTCATTAGCGGATGATGCCAAACGATCTATTAAAGAAGGAAGAATAATTCCAAGTAATTATCCTCCAACCATTGCTGATGGTCTGCGTACGTCATTATGCGAGAAAACATTCAATATTATTCAAAAGCACGTGGATCAGATAGTCACTGTTGAGGAAGAAGAAATAATTCAAGCAATGAAATTTATATGGGAAAGATTAAAAATAATTGTTGAGCCTTCCGGAGCGGTTCCTTTAGCCGCAATATTAGCTCAAAAATTAAATGTGAAAAATAAGAAAGTCGCTTTAATCTTTAGTGGTGGAAACATTGTATTAGATGATTTTTTTAAGATCTTAGAAACAAGGATTAAGGCTTAAAAACACATTAAAAACTATTTATATCAATTTAATAAATAAATGATTAAAGAAAATTTGATGTTTTTAATTTAGTTTTTTCATTTTAATTAAAATTAAGAAGTGAATAGAATGAGAGCTTATATTAATTACATGGAAGCAAAACCCTTTGAATTGGAATCAATAATTAAAGAAAATCCAATTGCCTATGTTCCATTTGGCGCTTTAGAATGGCATGGCGTACATAATGTATTGGGAGTGGATTGCATTAAAGCAACTGAGATTTGTAAAAGGTGTGTTGAAATTACTGGAGGGGTTTTATTTCCTTGTGTTAATTATGGGGCATTTGGTACGATGAAATTTCCATACACATTCCATTTTAATAAGCATTCATACATTAAAATGACAAAAAAGCTTGCTAAACAACTTTATAAGATGGGGTTTAGAATAATCATATTCTTAACAGGGCATTACCCAAAAGGACAAATAAGACAAGTTCGTAAAGCTGCTATAAAATTAACGAAAAAACATAAAGATTGTTTTGCTTTAGGCATTCCTGAACAGTATTTAGTCCCAGATTTTAATTATTTTGGCGACCATGGAGCAAGCTGGGAAACCTCTATAATGATGGAGATAAATCCTGATCATGTTGACTTAGATCTATTGCCAGATAACTTGAGTTTTCCAGAGAGGGCAAGAATTCACGGAATTTTGGGTAAAGATCCAAAAAAAGAAGCTTCTAGAGAAATAGGAAAAAAGGTAATGGAATCGATTGTAAAACGATTATCAAAAGCAGTTTTAAATACATTAAAAGAAAAGAAAATGGACTATTTTAACGAGATTTATCATAATTTTAGAAAAGAATGGAAAAAAACAAGAAATCTAAAGCGAATATTTGAAATTCATGGAATACAAGACAAAAAAGAATTGTGGGAATACATTAAATGGTTTAATATTTTCGGAAAACGAGGGAGACATGATCCTAATTACAAGTATAATAAAAAAAGAAAATAAATATTGTTTTTAGAAAGAAGTATCATTTATTTATTCTTCTTATTATTTTACCAGGTAAAATTTTTGGATCATAATGTCTATTTTCATACACGAGCTTACCATTAATTATGACGTGATGAACTCCAGTAGATCTTTGGCGTGGATTAAGGAAAGTTGCATTGCACTTAATTGTTTTTGGATCAAAAATTGCAATATCAGCATGAGCGCCTACTTTCAATACACCTCTATCTTTTAATTGCATTTGACGTGCTGGTAATGATGTCATTTTTCTTACAGCTTCCTCTAAAGGAAATTCATTCCTATCTCTTGCATAATTGCCTAAAATCTTAGTAAACGTGCCATATGCATGAGGATGTATGGTGTTCAAATCAATTCCTACTACATCTGAGCCAACAGAGCAATTGGGATCGTGAAAAAGTCCAGCAACAAAATTTTCCACCATTTCATTATATTCAAATTGTCCAGAAATTAGAATCAATTTTCCTTTTTCTTCTATAGTAATATCAATTAAAGTATCAATAGGTTCTTTATTCAATGATTTAGCTACTTCTTTTATTGTTTTGAAATTAAATTTTTTATATTTTTCCTTTCGAAATCCATAAATGAGGAGATTTTCGCTAAATCTTGATTCTGTAATGAATTCATGATCCCATGGGGGCCATTTGGGGGATGCCGTCATCATTGTTTGCTTTATTTTTTGGCGAGTTTCTGGGTTTTCAAGTCTTTGAAAAAAATTATCTAACCCTCCATCAAAATATATAGGGGGAAATAAAGATAAAATTGTAGTAGATGCATTCGCCCACGGAATATTATCATGTCCAATTTTGACTCCACGTTCAAGAGCTTCGTTTATTGCTCTAATAGCTAATTTCCTTGATCGTCCTATTCCTCCACCAGCATGGTGAGATATTTGAAGTGGTATTCCTACCGTTTCTGCAACATGTATGACTTCTTCTACAGCTTTATTATAAGTTTTTGTTAG
>CAZIEC010000153.1:0-1440 GCA_964538145.1 uncultured archaeon | reverse complement strand
GCTGGAGAGTATCCACAATTACCAGCAACTATGGTTGTTGCACCTTGTTCAATCCACGTTTCTAATACTTCAGCATGGCGAGGAATTGGAATGAAAAAATCCAAATGAGAATGAACATCAATAAAACCCGGAGCAACTACAAGATTTGTTGCGTCAATGGTTTTTACATCCCTTTCTTTTTCTATATTACCTATATCATATATTTTTCCATCTTTCACTAGAATATCTGCTTTAAAAGATTTGGAACCAGTCCCATCTATAACATGACCATTTTTTATCAATATGTCTTCAGTCAAAATAATCCCTATTAAAAATATTAATATATAATTTTTTTAATAAAAATTAAAATTTATATAAGATATTTTTGAATCTAAATAATTAATTAAATTTAAAAATAACAGTTTTAAAACACGCTTTAACAATTTATTTAATAAATTTATATTATTATAGTTTCGCCAATAGAATATCTTTCTAATGCTTTTTCATCTAACTTTACACCAAACCCAGGTCCTTTTGGGACATAAACATACCCATTTTCAAATTTAAGAGGCTCTAAAATCAAATCATCTTCTAACATTTCCTGGCCAAAAAGTTCTGAAGGATGGTTAATATCATGATAAAATGCTGCGTGGAGATGAATTTGCATGGCAGATGCAATCCCTAAGGGTTGGTTGTGCAGTACAATTTCAAGACCTCTGGTTTTAGCGTAATTTATTGCTTCAATTGCCTTGGAAATGCCTCCAGGTCTTTCTGAATTTATTCCAAGAACCCTTACAGCGCCTAACTCAACTAATGTAATAAAATCTTTTAACGAAAAAAATCCTTCGTGTGCCATTAATGGAACATTAACATGTTTTTGAACACATGCCATTCCTACATAATCATTAGCTTTTACTGGTTGTTCAACAAAGTCGATATTATATTTTTCTATGGCTTTTATAGCTTTTATTGCCATTGAAGGGGAATAAGCTTGATTATAGTCAACGCGAATTCTTATAGGATTCTTAAAAGTTTTTCTAATTGTCTCCATAATCTCAATATCTTCAGAAATGCTTTTTCCTAATTTTAATCTAAAGGTTCTATATCCTTTTTTGTAATATGATCTTACCAAGCCCTTCATTAACATTGGTTCTGCTAATGGAATCAAGGCAGCTAAAGGAATTTTATCTACAAAACTTCCTCCAATTAAATTGCATGTAGGTTGATTTAAGATTTTTCCCATTAAATCATAACAAGCCATATCAATAAGACCTTTAGCAGTTTCATTTCGAGCTAAGTTAACATCCATCCTATAATTTATTTTATTGATATTAAAGGGGTTTTCTCCAATTACGTATTTATATAATGAGTTTTTAATGGCATCAATGACTTGATTTGGAGAAACCCCTGTTTCTGGCAACCATACAAATACTTCAGATATTCCTTCATTTCCATTATTAT
>CAZIEC010000152.1:0-6099 GCA_964538145.1 uncultured archaeon | reverse complement strand
AATGTCTAACCATTCTCTATTTAGATAAACAATATATTTTGGAATATCAAAAGCTCTACCATTATAATCACCATCTAGAAAAACCTCTGAAATTATATCAAATACTTTCAGGCACTCCTCCGCGAATTCTCCATAAACATTTGACTCTAAAATCTTTGAACCTTTTATTTGCAAGTTTTTTAGTTCTGGAATGATGGAGGGAATACAATTAATTGAAGACTTTACAAAAAGCCTACCTGAAGCATTTGAATTGAAATTTATGTTATAAATTAAAGTTTTGATATCTCTTTTAATCTCATCATGAGATAAACCTCGTGCATAAGGTGCTAAAAATATCGTTAAATATTCTAAACCTTGAGTCCCACTAAATTCAGTTTGAATAATGCTTAACCAATTAGATAATAATTCTACTGCGCTTCTTAATGTTTTGGGAGGCCCTGCCTTGCAAGTGGATAATAAATTATTAGAAGGGGGCAATCCATTTTCTAGTATGATTCTCGGGTCCCATATTTGTTCATGTGGTCTTAGATCAAAATATTTTAATTGATGTATGTGGATGTCACCATATAAATGAGCTTGTGATTCATCATTATCCAATATTCGCAATAAAGTGTATTCTTCTGCCAATTGATTCGCTGCTCGATGATGGATTCTTTCAGGATTAGTAATTCCTACCTTGCCACCCAGAAGGCCTTTTTCGAGGATTTCTTCATAATCCATGAGAGGCATTCCAATTCTGGTATATAATTTTCGTTCTTGTTCAAAATGATTTTCTGATAGTATGGAACAAACTATTTCTCTAATATGTGGACCAGAAAGGAACTTCATTCCTGAGCTTATTATTCTGCGAACGACTAATTCTGTAATTTTTCTAGCATCTTCTTCGTTCATTCCAGTTTCTTTCACAATACTGTTAAATATTTTAGAGGGATCGAAATCGACTACATCCCCTTCAGTCCGAAATACTTTTGGTAGCAAATCCATTCTTAAACATCGCCTAATTCTTATTTTTTTTGAGTTAATATATTATATTTTATTCTATAAAAAAAAGAAAATTATTAATGAATAAATTAAATTCAAATTTTGAATCTTTACAATCTAACTATTACGACAAAAACGATTCACTATTCTTGCAGAGTCTCTAATTTAAATATAGTTTAATTGTGTTAAGATATTATGATAATTCAAGATCATGACTTGTTTTTAAAGAATTTTTTTCGGGAGATAAATGCTCATTTATTAAAAACTCAACCCGAAGCTCAAGAGGTTTGGTTTGAACTTTCTGAAATTGAAACTTTGAAAGGATTTGATGAAGTTGGATTAATAGATTTTTTAAGTTATTTTGATTCAATAGATTTTATTGAAGAAAAATATAGCAAGTTTTTGGTCGTAGATAAAATTCGATTCATCCTCGATGAAATTAAAATTTTAGATGTTGATGTAAGTACTGCATCTAATATTATTGATTGCTATGGATTTGAATCTTTAATTGAAGCGATATTGATAGAAAATAATTTTAAAACAATAAAAAACTTCAGATTTTCTTGTTCACGGGTAAAAGAACAAGGAATAGAACATAAATATCGATTTGAAATAGATGTGTTGGGTTATAGTAATAATAAACTATTAGTCATTGATGCTAAAAAGTGGAAAAAAAGAGATCCATTTAGCGCACTTAATAAAGCAGCAAATAAACAGTACATTCGGGCTTTATCATTAAGTAAAGACGAAAGAGCATTATCTGATGTGTTGAAAAATTTGAAGAGCCCTGATTTAAAGGTTAAAAAAAAGAGCCTGCTAAAGATTATTCCATTATTAGTTACCTTAGAGAATTGCCACTTTAAAATTAATGAAAATGACATTCCCATTGTTTCAATCTTTCAGTTCAATAATTTTCTCCAAGAATTGGATAAGAACATTTATTTTTTCAATGTAATTAACATCTAATTTTTTTTAAAAACAATTTAAAAATGAGAACTAGTTATTTAATAATACCAAAATATTCTTTAACTTGTTTTTTAATGAGGTTCAAGGCAATTTGTATTATTCCGCTCTTAACTTTAGGATTTGAATAGATCAATAAGTAAATATTTTTCAAATCAATAATTGGAGCGATATCTAAAATACCATTACTCCCTTTAATTGAAATAGAATATAATTGCCCTGCATTCAATGCTTTAATGATATCATTTCCCATAATTGAAAGATGTTGCACAATAGTAGATGCTAATGAATCAGAAATATTTTCTGAAAGAATGCTTTCTAAGATCGTGCCATCTGATTTTATAATTGCAGAGGCTTCTATGTTTGGATCTAGCCTTATCACATTTTTTAAAATCTCACTAAGACTTTCTGGCGCTCTCGACTTTTCTTTTGATTTAACTATTTTAGATTTGATTGGTACTTCATTTACATTTTGTTTTGGCAGTTCTTTTACAGTAATTTTTCTTGAAAGAAATTTTAATTCCTTTTTAATATCGTTCTCTAATTGGAATTGTTTTTGGTAAAGGTTACTCGATTTTGCATTACTTTTAGGTTTTTGGGCACTCGCGCTGTCAGGTTGGCTTGCTGTTTCTTTATTTTTAAGGGGTTTTGATTTAACTTTAGGAGTAAAGATTTCTTTTGAAGCAATAATTGAGCCTCGAAATGGTTGAGGGGGTATTTCTTTCAGAATCTCAGCCTCATCATCATTCTCATTTTCCAAATCGTCCTGAAGCATTTCAAATTCTTTCACTTCATAAAATGGAGAATCATCAGTAGAAGGAATTTGAGTCAAAATTTCATCTGAAATAGGAATCTCTTGTAATGAATCAAATGGAATTCGTGAATTTAATTGAGTTTGCTCTTGCTTATCAACATTATTTGAGTAAGATTGCTGTTCGCTTACATGAAAGTGGCTTTCATGATTTGATCTCGAAAATTTAGGCAATTTTGCCCCACATTTCTTACAATAGGGACTATCTGTATTAGTATTAACGGCTCCACAATTTGAACATATGATCATGATTTTATTTACTTCTTGATTATCGATTTAATATAACTATTCAAACTTTTAATTTTAATGTACAATTTATTTAGGATCTTTACTCAACTTATTAATAATTATGCTCATATTTTAATCTTCATGTTGTAAAAAATAGGCAGAACAATCCTTAAGTTTAAAGTTAATTTTTCACTAAAACATATTTGTTGAAATTTATTAATTTCTATTATTAACTCATTTTTTTATATTCACGTGATTAAAAAAGGTTTCCATAAAAATTATTTGTAAAGAATTTCTTTTAGAATTTTGGCAAAACTATCAAATTCTTCAGTAGAAATCTCAGGATTCAACCTTAGAAGTAAGATATAATATGAAGGACTATCATCTTTTAATTTAATTTCTTGAAAGATGAAATGTTTTCCAAAGCGTTGAACAACCATTCGATTTTCTTCCATGTTTTGACCTGGCAATGTTTGAGTCATGTGAAAGCTATCGTTTAATGTTAAGAAATAAGGGGTAGAAATTGTAAGCAATCGTTTTATTTCTTCATTTTTATAATAATTACCTAATATCAAAGAATTATTATCTAAAAGTACCACGCCTTCAGCTTCCACTTTTTTAGCAAATTCGAGAATGGTTTTATCAATTAATTCGGATTTTGGAAAAAGATTTAACAATATCTCGGACATTGCTTTAATTATGCTTGAAAGGTCGTAAATTGAAGTATCATAATAATAAATATCCTTATATTTAACAACATTTTTAATCTCTTCCTTTAATTTTAATTTTAGTTGAGATACTTCATTTTTAGCATTTCTTACATATGGAGGATCGCACTTGTGGAAAAATACGTAAATTGGAGGGGAGATTTCTAATTTATTAAATTGCTTTACCACATCTTTAAAATAACTTATTGCTTCGGGAATTCTCTCGGTATTTTGGATATCAATTACATATATGGCGATTTCAGTGCCATCAAAATACTTATTTGGGTTTTTTAAATAAGCTATTCGATAAGAAGATTGACCACCTAAATCCCATTCTGCAACATCACGCCCTAAAAACTCAAAAATTCTCCTTTGAGCCCCTCTTGTAGGTTTTAGCAATGCAATTTTTGAAAATTCTCTTTGTAATGCTAGTATTATACTTGTTTTACCAGCCGTATCTAGACCGGTAAAGAGAATTTTATGGGGTTCTTCCTTTTCTTTTTCCTTATCTTTTGCTAAATATTGAATTTCCAAAAGATTTCACCATGTGAATTTTAAAAAAATAATATTATATTCTATTTAGAAATATTACGATATTATTGTTTATATTTTTTTTGTAAAAAATTCTTAAAATCTAGGTAATTTTGAATATTCACATCGCCATTATATTCTCTTTTCGTAGCAATACTCTTTAAAGAATTTGGTTTTTCTGGGAAGAAACCTAAGATAGAAGAAATTACTTGAGAGAATTTAGCAGGATCTGCAGTTTCAAAACATATACTTTTATATCTCTGATATTTAGGATATTTCTTTAAAAATTTTAATAAAGCACCCCATCCCACTGCACCATGTGGATCAATTATCTTTTTATATTTTTTGTAAAATTCACTAATGATTACTCTTGTTTCATCATCAGAGATGGAAAATGAAACAATATCATTCTTTAATTTACCCAAATTAGGCTGCTTCTTAACATTTCCGAGTTCATCAAGCCAGCCATCGTATAAATCAAATATCCGAGACAAATTGGAGGGATTACCTACATTCATAGCACTACTGATACATTTTTTAGACGGTTCGATTTTTTTATATTTGCCTGTATATAAGAATTTAGGGAATTCATCATTTTCGTTAACTGCAGCAATAAATTTTACAACAGGTAATCCCATTTTGTAAGAAATTAAACCAGCTAATAAGTTTCCAAAATTACCTGATGGCACGGAAAAAATTACTTTATCATCATCTCTTTGGAGTACTCTTGAATAACTGTAAAAATAATAAATTGATTGGGGAAATAAACGACCTAAGTTAATTGAATTTGCGGATGTAAGGTTCAAATCGTTAAATAAATCATCGGAAAATGCTTTTTTAACATATTGTTGACAATTATCGAATTTTCCCTTTATTCCTAATGCTAATATATTATTTCCTAAAGTAGTCATTTGTTTTCTTTGCAATTCGCTAATTTCATTTTTGGGATAGAGAATTATGACTTTTATTCGTTTCATTCCGTGAAATGCACTAGCTACAGCTCCACCAGTATCTCCTGAAGTTGCTGTTAATATAATAATCTCTTTTTTTTCTTTTTCTAAAAAATATTCCATCATTTTAGCCAAAACTCGTGCCCCAAAATCTTTGAAACTCGCTGTTGGCCCTTTATCTAAATAACAAACATAACAATTATTGTCGATATTTTCAATCGATATTTCAAAATTAAGCGCCCAATCTATTATTTCTTTAAGATTATTTTTTGGAATTGCATCATTAATTAAACTTGATAAAATTTTTAAAGCAATTTGCTTTAAATTAAAATTTTTAAATGATAAGATATCTTCCTTGGATAATTTTGGAATATTTTTGATCATGTACAAGCCGCCATCGGGAGGTTGCCCATTTAAAACTGCAGTTTTGAAATCAACTTCTACAGATCTCCTATTAGTGGAATAGTACTTCATTCTTGTAATCCTCTCATACTTGTAAAAAGAATAAATTTTTTAAAAATTATAATTAAAAAATATTAAAATATCATAGTCAAGTTAACTCTTAAACTTTAATCTTTAAGGATAAAAAAATTACGATTAAAATTCAATATCAAACTTAATTCTTTTTGATTTTATTGAGTTGAATAAGTCATTTATGATATTTATCGCTTCAATTGGAGTGCTTGCTCCATAAATTTTATCATTTCTTCGATCATCAAGGCGTTGTCCTGCCATTTTTGTGGACCATCCTCCTACATTTGTTAAAGCTATAATAGGTTTTTGATAAATCCAAGCAAAACAAATTTCTGATAAAGTGCCTGCTTTTCCAGAAATCGCTACAACAACATCTCCTGTTAATACCACTACAATATTTCGAGCTTGGGAAAAAGGTACAGGGATGACAATATCTACAAATGGATTTGCTTGA
>CAZIEC010000151.1:1848-6271 GCA_964538145.1 uncultured archaeon | reverse complement strand
TACATTTTTTCAAAGATTGAAAATTAAATGTTATTTAACGATATATATGAAAATACTTCAAACCTGTATCAACGCCGCCACATAAAATGATTAATATTAGAGAAAAAATTATCACACCAATCATGTGCTTGCGCATTCTAGAACCTCCAAAAACTAAAAATATTATTCCAATAAGAAGCCCTAATAGTCCTAAAATCGACCCAACAGCAATTAAAAATTCTACTCCATCAAGCAATCCATTAAAATTTGCCTGTTGTATCATGTTAATTTAACTAATTTAAGAATATTTAAAGAAAAATTTAGTACAAAATTATTGACTGAAATTATTTTGATTTTTAAAATTTAAAAGGAACAAATTTTCAGATTTTTTATTTAAATAATTTCAATTCGAATTTGTTAGTAATCAATAAATCCTTTATAAAATGATTTAACCTTGAAACAATTAAAAGAAATCGGAAATTGTCCCAATTGTGATTGTTCGCTAATTATATATAGATCTTCAAATTATAAAAGATTTGTTCAGTGCTGGTTCTGTGGATTATGTTATCCATTGCCAAAAAAAGGGAAAATATATAACTCATCTATTTTATGTCCGAGATCAGGATTTCCAATTCTCATAATTGAAAACCCTAAGAAAAAAGCTTATTTTTGGACAGATCAGCCTTGTTTTCAATGCATTAAGTTTCATAAATGTCTTGAAATCCAATCATTAATAGAAGAATTCAAAGATTTAGAGGTGTATGGGTATTATAAAGATAAATAAGCACTTAATGATCATCTTTTCTTTAATATTATTGGTTTCAAGCATTACATTTAATCCATCAAAATTTTTGCTTAATAATCAAGAATCGTTAAATCTTGAAAATATTTATAGTATTAAGACGAGTGGAGACTCGATTCTAGTAGATAAAGTATTTATATTCAAAGAAAATGGAAGCACCTTGAAATTTGAAAATTTGGATCTTCAATCGGCTTATACTTATCAGATTTATATTGAAATCGTGACCCCACATTCTTGCATCATGAATATTTCAATTTTAGACCCATTAGATAGAAAATTCGATATATTTGGAGGCTATATGGCATTTTATCCAAAATATTATCGATATTATACAATACCTTTTGGGACAGCTCTTTCGGGAAATTATACTTTCACTTTCGAAGTATTCTCTAAAGAAAATTTAAATATTTACATTAAAATTGAACAGAAATTTAAATGTCTATATGAGAGAATCTCTCCATTTGATTTAGATGATTTAATATTTTATAAAGTAAATTGCTTCAATAATGAATACAATATCGTACATGAAATATTACTTGAAACTGATAGATCATATAAATTCTTTTTTGAACGCGTTTCTCCAATATCATTAAATTTAAGCAATGAAGTAAGATTAGATTTTTACTTGATTGACCCAAATAATAATAGATTCAAGATATATGAAAATTATCGCTTACCAGAGATAAATAATTTTTCTACATTCCAATTTGGTACTTCTTTATCAGGAATTTATACATTTTATTTAAAAATTAGTTGTAATGTTGATTGGGTAAATATTGCCTATGCTATTTTGGATGATTATAAAATCAGCACGGAAATTAATCAAAATAACACGAATGGAAAAAATAATAACACATCCTTAAATAGATTTCAATTCTTTTTGCCTTCAGATTTAATTTTTGGTATTATATTTCTTTTCGGAACAATAATGATGATAGTTATAACCGTAGTGATAATTCAAAAGCGCAGAATTTCAAATTAACTCTTTATTCTTAAAAATTTTTTTTATTTTTTCAATAAATTAATCTTATCATTTGATAATTATATTAAAAAATTTGCACCCACTTTAATTTTAAAAATTAGGTAAACTTCTTATTTAAACTGTAAATGGGGTTCCATTTTTATGGATAAAGTTTCCACTTACATGAACACGGGGATATAACGGTCAAAAAGGGGAGAATTCCCTCCAAATAGGAATAGAATCTATTATGGAGGGCTCTCCCGTAATAATAATTGAAAGTAAAATTAAGATAAATGTTAATTAATGTAGTTAGAGAATTTTGAATAAGATAATAAGAGTTGTTAAAAAATGAAAAGATATAATTTGATTAAGAACAATGTATGGAAGTTTTCAATGATTTTATTGTTAATATTTCCTTACCCTAATTTAATATCCAATATGAACTTAATTATATTAAAAGATAATCAGCAATCAATAACACTCAGAGCTTCAATTATATTCTCAGAAGAGATTTTCACAATAAAGCCTCCTAAAAAATCAATTTTCATTCCAAATATAAATTTGGTTAAGAATTATTCATATGAATTAAGTACTCGAATCGTTACCCCACATTCATGTATAATTAATTTGACTCTAATTGATTCAAAAGAAAAACCATATCTTCTCTATTTTGGAAAACTTGATTATTATTCTGATGAATTAAATCAAATCAAATCTTATTTTGGTGCTTCGACTTCAGGAAATCATTCCGTAATTATTACTATTTTCACAAATTCTACATTGAATATTGCTTTCAAAATTACAAAAAAACTTCAATGTTTAGAGGAGTTTTTTCCAGTAAATTTATACAAGAGCTTGATACTCTATAAAATTTCAAGATTTGACCAAGATACTTGCTACTTAGAATACAAGACTTTTTTGGATAAAAATAAAAATTATACTTTTTATCTTGCTAAGGTTACTTCAAATAGAATTCATGATGAGGAAAATTCATCTAAAGTCTCATTAAATTTAACTGATGTTAATGGAAATGAATTTGAAATATATTCAAATGAAGAAATGCCTGGAATTGAAGATTATTTGAGTTTTAAATTTCAAACAGCGGTTAATGGAGTCCATACTATTGAAATAAAGTTTAAACAAGGTTATTTTAGTTTTAATTTATGTATTTTAGGAATTAAACAATTGGCTCAGGATGATTCTAACAATAATAATCCAGATAATTTAGAGAAAAAAAAAGTCATTTATTTCCTGCCGCTCAATTTTCTTCTTGAAATATTGTCTTTGTTAATTATATCAACACTTCCGTTATATATTTTGTTTTTTATGAACAAATTAAAAAAGAAAAAAAGAATAAAAAATTAAATTATATCTTCCTAATAAAAAAACTACTTATTTTAAATTTTAATTAATGATTTTGCACTTTGTTGCCATTCTTTAATTTTCCTAGCAGAAGCTCCATTTATTTTGCTTGCTAATATTTCAGGGTCAATTTCTACAAGTTGATTAATTGACTTGATTCCTGCTGCTGCCAAATTCTCTGCCATACCTTGGCCTATCCCTTTTATGAAAGTTAAAGATATCTCATTTTCATTATTATTTCTATCATTTTTTGATTGTTTTTCTTCAAGTGAAGATGCTATTTTAAATTCATCTAACTCATCGATATTTTTTGGGATTTCTACTAATTCAGTGTCCGCTATTCCCGCATTAGTGATGTAAAATTCACATTCTTCAGGAGGGAGGTCTGGCGCATCAACGATTACAGCTTTTCGTTTTAATGAATTATTTGAAGAGAATCCTTTAGTCTTGAACATTATTCTGAAATGACATCCATGAGCTACTATGTTGCCCCCTATAGCATCATCAGAAGCAAACATTCCTACCATTTTAGTTGCCACTTGATTTGTTAACAAAATTGCACAATTATATGTTTCTGCAATTCTAGAAAGAATGTGTAACATGTTGTTCAAGATCCCTTGTCTTTTTGCTAGCATCCCAATACCTACATATTCTGCTCTTAAAAGTGCCATTAATGAATCTATAACGATTAATCTTACTCCTTTTTCTTTACATAACGTCTCTGCTTTAGTAATCATTTGTATTTGATGATCTGATGAATAAATTCTAGCATGATAAATTGATGCTAAAACTTTTTTTGAATTCAAGTTAAATCTATTTGCAATTCTTTTCAATTTCTCTTGGGAAAATGTATTTTCCGTATCAATATACGCAACAGTTCCCATTAAACCACCTTTTGCCTCAGGTAATTGAACTGTAACTGAAAGTGTATGTGCTAAATTCGTTTTTCCAGATTTAAAAGGTCCAAATACTTCAGTTAATTTTCCAGTAGCAACGCCTCCGCCAAGAATTCTATCCAATTCTTTCGAACCCGTAGTTATGTATTCAGTATTTTCATCAAGCTCCCCCGCTGTTATAAATTCAGACATTCCTAAAGCGTTTCTTGCGTTCCATATCAATCTTTTTGCGGTCTTTTCGCCCAATCCATCTATCTCTGCAATAAATGAATGTGGAGACATAGCAAGAGCCTCTGCCGTGCTTATACCATTTTCTTGTAATAATTTAATATGTCGAGCGTTAATTCCTTTAATTTGCGCTAGATCAGCCATATAAAACACATTAATATCGTTTTATAGAAATAAATATCTAATTTATTTAAA
>CAZIEC010000151.1:0-1748 GCA_964538145.1 uncultured archaeon | reverse complement strand
TGTAAAAATCATCTTGAATTTTTAATTTTTGAAGGGGGTTGCTAGCTTGAAACAATCTTGTCCGTAAATGGTGTGAAATATTATCTATAACTAGCATCCCTATATCTGGAGAGATTATCATTTTAGGAAAATTTCTAAAAAATTTTGATTGCTCATTATAATTGAAAAAGATTCCTTTTCTTGGTATGATGTATAAATTTTGAAGAACAATTTTCATGTTTGCAGAATTACCTTTAAGAACTTGAATTAATCGTTTTTTAGGGAAATTTTCAGACGCTTGCACCCAAATACATTGATTTCTTGAATCATTTTCGCTTGAAATCCAATTAATACAAAAATGGAGGGCAAGAAGTGTCTTTCCTAAACCAGATTCTCCTGAAATGAAAATAAAATCACTTGAATCTAATATTTTAATAAGATTTTTAGGAACTTCCATAATTTAATCTTCCAAAGTTGATAATAAATCTTGTTTAATTCTTTCAATTTCATTGATGAGATCAATATTACCATGTTGCATGTCATCATGTTTAGAATTATTATTCTTAGAATTTCCAAAATCTAATTGTTTAATCAATAAAAATAGTAAGAGTTTCTCTTGAAAATCATTTTTATCTTCAGAGGCGTTAACTCTACCAAATCCAAAGAAATTTCCATTATTATTTTTTCTTCTTTTATATAATGAAAATAATGAAAGTATTATCAAGATAATTATTATTGTAAGAATAGGATTACTTTTAAAGAATATTAAAAAACCCACGATTATTGCTATATAACAAAACCCTTTAGCCAAGCTCCACACCTGATATTTTATTATTAGTTTTTTCCATACTAAAATCTTTCATGTTAAATTGGTTTTTTTCCCCAAAAGTAAAACCATTTTTAATGAATTTTTTTGAATTCTTACTTTTTAAATTAATTAATTTTAATATCAATCTAAAAAACAAATATAGCCCTAATGTTAGAAAAAAAATTTGAGAAAGAATAGCGATGGAAAACATGCTTAACAATGGAAATTCTTGAATATTTAAATTGGAAAAAAACAAGATAATTGTTATTGAAATTATTAGCGAAGTTAGTTGAACAACTGATTTTTTTACATTTTTCTTAAAATGTACTAAAACTATTTTAATGTCAGCATTAGAAGGGCTTGCTCCATATGTGATTGAAAAAGCAATTAGAAATAAAATAATCCTAAGATAATAGTTATCTATATTAAAAATCAAGTCAATACAACCAAAGAGCAAAATAATTGATATGAATAAAGGGGCAAATGATATTAATAAAGCTTTAAAAAAAGTTAAATTAGCATGCTTTTTTGGCTCTACAAAACCGCCAGGAGAAATTTGATGAGTATAATTATCTATAATCTCAATTTTAAATCTTTTAATAGAGATGCCACATAATAAACTAATAAAATAATGACTAAATTCATGAATGCATACGCCTATAATTCCAAAACAGTTTAAAAAATATTTAAGATATCCTATTCTTTTTTTTTGTAGGTAGTTTAATGAGTATGATATTACTAATATCATTAATATCCATATCATAAAAATTATCATGATATATCTTATTTCTAAATATATTTAAAGAAAAAATTTAAAAATGTAATATTTGACCAATATTTAACGCCTACAACAGAGAATGATTAAATCACGTATAATGGTGAATATCTTTAATCTTTTTAAAAGAAATGAAAAATTGTAACTTTTGATTTTTCAAATACAAGAATCTTATTTTTGATTATT
>CAZIEC010000150.1:4215-6293 GCA_964538145.1 uncultured archaeon | reverse complement strand
AGAATTAAAAATCCTTACATAAAAATCACAGATCCATTAGATGAGCGTCCACAAGATGTATATACAGAAACAAAAATAGCTGCAGAAAAAATCATAATAGATTCTGGTTTAGATTATATCATATTTCGCTTATCTTATTGTACATCTACCTTAGGATTAAAGTTTAAACCTTTAATGTTTGAAATGCCTTTAGATACTGCGATTGAAATCATAGATGCAAGGGACTTGGGATTGGCTTGTATAAATTCATTAAAAAATGGGATTGCTTGGAGAAGAATATTTAACATAGGAGGGGGTCAGTCTTGTCAAACTACATTTAGAGAATACTTGAATGAAATGTTCAAGATAATGGGGCTTGGACGCGATTTCTTGCCTGAAACTGCCTTTGCTAAAAATGGTTTTCATTGTGGATATTATGACACGAGAGAAGAGCAATCCTTGTTGAACTTTCAAAGGCATGATTTAAACGATTGGTATTCTGAAGTTAGAAAATGGATAGGATATAAGAGGTACTTGTTCACATTAGTACGCTGGTTTGCTAAAAAATACCTGCTTCATAAATCAAATTATTATAAAAAAAATAAATTAATAAATAAAGGGAATTAAAGCCTTCCTATTTTTAGGATAATCTGGAAAATTCTCGAGATACCATTTATGATTAGAGCGTGCTCTTGGTGCTAAATTAGCTATTGTCCAGAAAGCAAAAACTAATCCAGGAATTGAGAATGTCATTATTGCCCATCCAACCCACTCAGTAATTTCACCAAGATAAGATGGACAGCTGACCCATCTAAACATGCCTCCTTTTGGTATTTTATATTCTGTTTCTCCAGGTTTTCTTAAGTTTCGTATGATATGATCGGAATGGATGTTAATGATAAAGCCTGCTACAAATATGATCACTCCAATTAAGAATGGTAAGGACACCAACCAATTATCTGGATAAGGAGGAGATAAAGTATAAATCCATCTTGCTTGGAGATATGTATTAATTCCATTAAAGATCATTCCAAATGAGATAATTGTTATTGGCATGGGCTGTTTTGCTTTAATTAAAAATGGAAATATAAAGGTTCGCTGTCCATAATGTACCATCCAAATGATTAAGAAAACCAAAGGAACTATGTCGAAATGTCTATCTCCAATAATGTATAATACTAAGTATATGATCACAGTAGGAACCTCCATTATGAACCATCCTAACTTGTTATTGATTGAAGGGCCCCATTTTTCTCTTACGTGTTGACCATATGGAGCAGTAACAAAGAATAGTAGTATAAAAATTCCGATAGCAGTTAAACCAAAAAATAGCATTATGAAGTTAAATATTACTATTTCTTCCAAAAATATCCACCTATTTCCTAAAACTGAATAAATTTAAAGAGAATGATCTCTTTTGAATTCCTTAATTTAAAAACTTTTTGTTTATTTGGAAAAGGATCACTAGTAATTAGAATTTATAATTAAAAGAGAAATGAGAATTTTTTAATTTAATAATAAAAGCTATAAGAGAGAAAAAAAGCTTTTAATACTCTAAATCTAGTAGAATTATTATCATTTATAGTAGATAAAAAACATTTTCCACGTGATTAAGGATTAAAAAATAATCCTAAATCTAAATTAAGCAATCCTTTTATATTTGCTTTTTTACAAGTATATATTTATTATTTAAATTTTATTCTTTCCTTGAAGCCCACCATTCAAGCCATTCTTTTCTTCGACTTTTTTCTTTCTTAAAATCATCTTCAAAATCTCCTTGTTCAGCCTTAATGCTTTTCCAATAATGTTCTAATTCATAGCGCGTGAGAGAAAGACCGCATGAAGTGCAAACAACATGGCGATTAGATGGGTTAAATTTCATTTTACCTCCGCATTCAGGACATGATGCCATCCAAAAATCTACCTCTTATATTATCCTTATCGTTCAATTCTCTTATGAAAACATTAATTTTCCATTAAAATCGAAATATATTATATCTCTATTAATGACCTTACTCTTATGGAAAAGAATTAATTACAATTAAAATAATTATTGGTTATAATATCAAAAACCTAATTATTAAAGAAGATTTTTTATA
>CAZIEC010000150.1:0-4115 GCA_964538145.1 uncultured archaeon | reverse complement strand
GCTAAACCATTTTTAGCAGAATCTTGTGGATGGGGTTTACCAGAAAGCATCTCTGGGATTCATTCTGAATATAGTGGTAGAGCAAATGAAAAAGAATATTTAGAAGTAGCTTTAAAACATGGGTTTACTGAGCAAACAATGGGTGCGCCAATTTTGATGTTAGATGGTCCAGATGGGATAGATTATGAAATTCAAAGAATAAATGGCAAACGATTCAATGAAGTGTTAGTTGCTGGACGTTTAAGGGAATTTGACCACATGATAATGGCAACCCACTTTAAGGGACATGTTGGAGCAGGTTTTGGAGGTGCTCTTAAAAATTTGGGTATAGGATGCGTTAGCAAGGGAGGAAAAGTTCAAGCCCATACTAGCAAGAAATTTGATTATAACTTGGAAAAATGTATTAAGGATTGCAGAAAATGTGTAGAAGTATGTCCTACTGGTGCCTTGACTAAAGGCAATGATGGAATATTAAAAAAAGATTGGGATAAATGTAGGTATTGTTACATGTGTAAATCAATATGTAAAGAAGGGGTAATTGACACTGGATCTTCTACACAAGAGGAATTCATAATACAAATGATTGATAACGCTAAAGGTGTTGTCGATTATTTTGGCAAGGAAAAAATATTTTATATAAATTATCTAATTGATATTACTTGGCAATGTGATTGTGGTTCTAGCGATATTCCATTTGTCCCTGATATTGGAGTATTAGCTTCGAGAGATCCAGTAGCTTTAGACCAAGCTAGTGTAGATTTATTACATGAAACACCATTATCACCAAATTCTATACTTCATGATATTTATTCAGACATTTCAAATTTGAATAATGAATGGCTTTCTTATCTTCCCAAATTTGATCCAGAAAAAGGTGAGGTATCATTTGAGCCTTTAAATAAGCCTTCTAAAAATTGGGAGGTTCAATTAAAAACGGCAGAAGAACTTGGTTTAGGTACGAGAAGCTATAATCTAATTAAAGTTAAAATCGAAAGTAATAAATAAATTATTTTTAACTTATTTTTTAAATAACATTAAAATATTAAATAGACTTAAGACAATCCTTGATCATGAAACTCAATCAGATTGAAGTCTTAGCTAAGGAGGAAATTAATACCATCCATTCTGCTACTTTAGAATTATTAGAACGAGTGGGAATTAAAGTTGATGACGAAAAAATGCGCAATTTATTTGAAGAAAATGGAGCTGAAATAAACAATGATAACAAATTCGTCAAAATACCGGAAGAATTAGTCAGTGAGCAATTGAAAAAAGTTCCTAATTCATTTGAGCTATATGGACCTGATGGAAAATATAAAATTTTATTCGACACTAAAAAAATATATTTTGCTCCAATAGGAGCAGCTGTTAAAATATATGATCCAAGTTCCAAATCTGGTGTTAGAAAATCCGTTGTTCAAGATACAATAAATAATCTGAAATTAGTAGATCAATTAGAGAATCTTTGTTGTTGCCAAATAGATATATGGCCTGGAGATGTTAAATATACTACTATACATGTTGTTTGCATCTACAATTGGATAAAAAATTCTCGTAAGCCTTTTGGTCACGGTTGTTTTGGAAGAGTTGTTAGTCAGGACTCAATAAACATGGCTTCAATAATAGCTGGTGGACACGAAGAAATTGTTAAAAGGCCAAGATTATTTGGAATCCTTAATCCTACAAGTCCCTTGCATTTGCCTAAAATCATGACAAGTGGTTTAGAAGTATTTGCTAAATATAAACAACCACTTGTAGTAGCACCAGAAGCATTAGCTGGCACATCTGCTCCGGCAACTTTAGCTGGTCTTTTAACACAAACTAATGCTGAAATTTTAGGAGGGATAATTCTCGCACAATTAATTAATCCAGGGACACCCGTTTTTTATGGTACCGTATCTCATATTACGGACATGCGTACTGGAAACTCTGCTATAGGGTCTATAGAAACTAGCTTGATAACGGCGGGAATTGCCCAGTTAGCTCGTTTTTATGACATTCCTTCAAGAGGTTTGGGCGCAGTTACAGACTCGAAATGCTTGGATTTACAAAACGGATACGAACGGTTTAATACTCTATTATTTGCAGCATTGTCTGGAATTAATTTTATCACGTGTGCAAGTTCATATGAAGCAACTCTTGCTGCTGCTTTGGAATTGACCGTTATTGACAATGAGTTAATTGGCATGGTTAAAAGAGCTATAGATGGAATTGAAGTAAATGAAGAAACCATCGCATTAGATGTTATTGAGAAAGTTTCTACAAGTACAATTAGGGGTGCAAATTTCTTGGGTGAGAAACATACGAGAAAATACATGAAGAAAGAATTTTTCATCCCTACATTAGCAGATAGAAATCGCAGAACAACTTGGAAGAGAAAAGGATCACTAGATATAATATCACGAGCATCTGAAAGAGTTATTTCATTATTAAATAATTTTACCGAATATGAAATTCCATCGGATGTAGAAAACAAGTTGAAAAATTATATTAGTGAAGTGGAAAAAAGATCATTCGAATTTTATAAGAAAGAAGAGGGAATAACTGAATCAGATGTTAGCTTGCCTGGAGAAAACGCTTAAATAACTAACTTAAAAATATTTATAAAAAAATTTATTTTTAGGAATTTAAAGCATTGCATTATTTTTTTAAATACCCTCAATCCATAAATCACGGATTACTTTTTCTTTTAATAATGGTTCAACAACAATATCATCTTTTACAACAGTAGTACAAGCTAAACAAGCCTTACCATTAACTTTCATCAAGCATCTTCTACAAAAACCAAACCTACAATTAGCTATAAAAGCCAGGCTGGGATCAATGTGCTCTCTAATATAAATCAAGCAATTTTGCACGTTCATCTCTCCATTTATAGGAACCTCGTATTCTTGGTAATAAGGTTCTTTATCCTTCTCTGGATCAAATCTAAAACATTTTACTTTAATTGTTTTTTTTACTTCTTCCATATCATCATCCCTCCTACTTGTCTTTTTTCAAAAAAGCTGTAGAAACACCTATTGCTTCTTGATATGTTAGCTTTCCCCCTTTTGGCAAGGGTATTTTAGTAACTACTGGTTTTTCAAATCTGATTTTAATACCATCGTTCTCTTTTACAATTATTATGGTCTTTAACCAATTATCATTATTTGTGTATTCAAAATCACTTCTATAGAATTCTCCTCTACTTTCTTCTCGAATAATTGATGATTTAGCAGATAAATATAAACACGTAAGCATGTTTTCCAACTCCAGCGATCTCATCCAATTAAAATTTAAAATTTTAGTTTTCAATGGTGCTGCGCATAACTTATCAACTTGTTTAGTTAATAGATTGTCCAATTCGCTTATTGCCTCCTCTAATAAATTCTTATTCTTGATTAATCCTATTTTTTTATCAGAAATTAAATGCATTTTTCTTTGTATTTCAATGGGATTTAACCCTTCTTCCCTCAATAGTGGTTTATTTATTTTATTAACGATTCTCTCCACAGCTTTTTCATTTATATTGGCAAAATCAACAGTTTTAACGTAAGAGGGGGCAACTTCTCCAGCAATTTTACCTTGAACTCCAGCTTCAGTACAAGCTGATGCTACCCTTACAGAGCCCCATAATCCACCCGAACATTCTCCTGCAGCAAACAATCCCTTGATTGTTGTTTCCGTATTTTCATTTACCTTAATGCCCCCACTCATGTAATGAGCAGCATTTCCGACTTCGATATCTTCAGTCTTACATCTCTCAAGTAACTCTGGCAATAATGTCGTTAGCTCATATCTTGTATCTCTGTATTCATTCTTGATTCTATGAGCAGCTACTTTAATTAACATGTCAATAAATCTTTTCCTTGTATGCCTTAGAGAATAATAGACTCCGCCATGTGGACTACCTCTTCCAGCTTCAATTTCTAATTGAGATGCTATTGAAACAAATCCCTTGTGGCTTTGCTCCATGTTCTCTGGATCATATCTCTCCATGAATCTTTCACCTTTATTATTTAGCAGATGAATTGCTTTATCAAATGGATCGATTTCACTTAACATGTATAAGATAATACTACCTCTTTCTTTAGGTGGCCAAACTATTGTTATGGGACAAAATTGAACCATTTCCA
>CAZIEC010000149.1:1922-6345 GCA_964538145.1 uncultured archaeon | reverse complement strand
GATTGGGTGAATTTTTGGAATAATGAATCCAGGTCATTCCAATCCATTCTTGTTTCTTTGAAGAAATCGAGTAGATGGTGGATGTAATAAGCTTTTACGTGTAAGAAATCGTTAGAGTATTTTTTTTCTAGATCTTTTTTATAGAAGAACTTGAGTTGGCGCAATCGGATGTCTTCATTGGTGCTAAGCTCTTTTTCTTTTTCATTCCAATCAAAAGCCCATTCTGTTCCGTAATCTATGGCTCTATTAACATAATCAGCGATTAATCTATCGATACCTATCTTATCGGTCCATTTTTCATGAATGATCCAATTAGGTATTTTAACTCCCTTTAATTGTAATTTAATGATATAGAAAATTTGATAGGAATAATAAATTTTGAGGATTAGATGATAAAAATAAAAAACGATTGGTAATTACTAATAATAATTTAATCTAAAAATAAATCGTCGAGTGAGAGTGGAGTCATGGTTAAGAAGAAAACACCGTTTCCGGAAGAAGGTGACTTTGTAGTAGGGAGGGTTGTGGATATTCATTCCCAGTACATTTATGTTGAGTTACCTGATTACGATGGCTTGCCTTCGGAACCGATAGCAAGAGGAATGATCCACGTGAGCGAAGTTTCAAGCAGGTGGATTAAGAATATCAGGAATTATGTTAAAATAGGACAACTATTAGTATTGCGTGTATTGAGGGTAGATCCCGAGAAGGGACACATTGATTTATCCTTAAGGCGCGTGAATTCGGCTCAGAGACAAAAAGTCATTAAAGAGCGCAAGTATGCCATAAAATTTGAGAATTTGCTACAATTTTTATGCGAATCTGATGGTGTCAATTGGACTTTAGATGAGGCATATGAAAAATTAGGTTGGCCTATATTAGATAAATTTGAATATTACCAAGAAGCAATTGAGACGCTAAAAGAGAATGGCGAAGAAATTTTAAAGGACATTAAAGACGTGCCAGAAAATATTAAAAAGGCATTTCTTAAAATTGTAGATGAAAATGTAGAGATATCAACGGTAAGCATAGTTGGAAAGATAAAGTTGATGTTTACTTCTGGAGATGGAATTGAGAAAATAAAAGATTCATTATTAGCGGCTAAGAAATTGATTCCTCATCCAAAAGATACTCGACAATTAAGCATATCATATATCGGAGCGCCTTTTTATCGTTTGGAAATTATATCGAAGGATTATATTGATGCCGAGAACATTTTATCGGACGTGACAGAATTATTAGAGCAAAAAGCCAAGGAATATGGCGGTGTATTTGAATTCATTAGGGATTAAATGTTTAGGATTAAAAATTAACTTTAGAAAACTTTAAGATATGAGACAATGACAAAGTATCTTTTAAAATGTAAGAACTGTAAGAAATACGGGTTATACAATCCTGAATTAAAATGTAAGCATTGTGGGGGAGAGCTTGTTAATCCTCGTCCTCCCAGGTTTTCACCAGTAGATAAGTATGCTAAATACCGTATTGAATATTTCAAAGAGGAATTTAAAAAAAGGTTTTTTAAAGATTAAGTTACTTCAATTTTTTCCGCAAATTTCTCATTAATGAGAATTATAGCATTTTTTAAAGGAAGGCAAGCTATATCATCCCTATTAAATGGGCCATAATTTTTTAAATCAGTTCCAACGAGAGGAGGAGTATCTTTTAAAAATCTTACTATGAGATATTCTATATCTACCTTTTTAATCGTCGTTGGAACCGACTCTTCGCTTTTAATCGTGTCAATTTCAGTAGCTTGTTCTAATTTTTGTTGTGAGATTTTTTCTATTTCTGTAGTTTTTATTATATCAGCTTGTTTTTTAATTTCTTCCCCAATTTCAATAGTTTTTAAATTTTTCATTCTTTCAAAACTTTTTATTATAGATAAAAGATTTTGATACAGCCATGTTTCATATTCTAAAAGATTATCCAAGTTAAGCGGTTGTTGCTTAAATGCTGAAACAATGATTTTTTGTTCTCTAATTTTCCTCAAGTCTTCAAGCAGGAACACGAGATTTTTCTTGTAAACATTCATTAACTCCAATTTTAATTCGTTTTTTTCATTAAATTGTAATTCTTCCAGTTCCTTTACAATTTTTTCATGATTAACTAATAATTCGTTGGAAATTGGAGTAATATCATCATTTTCAAACTCGTTTAACCATTGATTATAGAGTTCATCATAATACTTTTTTAAATCCATTTCGATCTCTAAAACTTTTATGACTTTCCAAACAAGATATATAGGAAAGAATTTTTTATTAAATTAATTTAGCAACTTCTTTGCATAATAAAAAAATAGCGACATGGTGTGGAACTTCAATTATTTCATTTTTTTCATATGGACCATACGAAATTCCTTTTATTTTAGTTATTGGGACTTTCTCTGCAACGATTTTTATTTTTTGGGTATTTTTTTTCTTGCTAAAGAATACAATGGGATCTAAATTCTCATTGTCCTCATCAAGAGGGTTAAATGATTCTAATTCTCTAATTTCTAGCTCTTGAACCCTAAAACCAGTTTTTCCGTGAATTGAACCGGGATATCTTATTAATCTGTGTATGTCTATGCTAACGGGCTCATCTATCCTTGCCCCAATTTCCATTATTAATCCTTTTAAAAATTTTTTCCAGGTGGTTAAACCAAAACCTTCTACTGCCCAAATATTTTTATCCTCGCTTGAAATTACTCTTAATAAATCTTTTTTCGATTTTATAAGGCTCAATATTAAATTATGGCTTAATTTAAATCCTACTTGATTAGACAGATAAGTTTCAATTTCCAAATCTGATTTTTGAAGAAGTTCTTCCAATTTTTTAACAATCTTTTCCGACCAACCTATATTATTTTTTAAAAGCCCAAAAATTATGTTGTTTCTTTCTCTTAATCCCAGTATTTCGAGCGAGACATTTTCTCCAGTTAGATAATCAACAATTTCTCGTCTTTCTTCACTTGAAAGAGTTCTAATTTTTTCATCCTCAATTTTAAGGTGATATCCTCTATTTCCAGAGAAAGCAATTTTCATTTTTTCAGTATCTAATCCAAAGTCTGGTATTAAAAAATCATAGATTAATTTGAGAATTTCTTTTCTCGCAATATCCAAGCATTTTTCACAGATCCACTCTAACTTAGTCAACTTTAACTTACCACATTTAGGGCATTTTTTTATCATTCCTTTTCCGCTAGCTCCACATTCAGAACACTGCCAGAGATCATGATCGTCCTTGCAAGGTGTATAAAAATGGTCAACATCAATATCAATTATTAAATCACAACCTCGATATCCTTTATCTTCCATTGTTTGGTTTGAGGGATAATCGTAAATGGTCCCGCTAGAATATACGTGTTTAGGAACATTCATCATGAGATAATTCCTAAAATCGTCTAAATTGTGAAAAGCAGTATGTCTTATCATTACTTGTTTTTCCCATGGAATGAAGCCAAATTCCCTATTTTCAAGATAACTGACAGGTGGAATTGAATCTTTTCTTTCTCGGTAATAAGATTGAAAGACTCTTTTCAAGTATAATGTCTCACTCATGCTTGTTTCGCTTTTTTATTTAAATTGGATTTATTTTTTTGTGTAATAGATTTACGATACTTCTTTAACTGAACATAAAATAAGGGGTGTGAAATTTTTTTTTGAACATCTTGTTTTTTTGAATAATATCCCTCCAAGCAGATCTCATCCTTATATTTTTGAGCAGGACATAAATTTAAAGCTTTTAACGTGCTACAAGCGTGCGGAGAATATCCTTTTTTCTTGGCAAAGTTAATTTGATACTCTGTTTTGTTTTTATCAAAGTCAGGCAATTTTGAAAAGATATTTACTATATCGTCGTGAGGGAAGTTTAATGCATGTAAAAAAAATACTAAAAATAGCCTTTCCAAATGGTTTAAATTTTGTCCCTCATCTGCCCTTCTTAGGATTTCTTTAATGCATGGCGGGAAAAAGAAGGGATCTAATTTTTCAAATGACAAGGTACTTTCAAAAGAATATTCAAATTTTTCTTTTTTCAATTCCCATTCATTTAGAATGCTATCATATAGTTCTTTAAATTGCTTCACCTTGAAATATTCAGATTTTTGTTTTTCTAGTGTTTTAGAATCTACGTTGGAATTAATGAAGAATTTCTTTCTTACATGCTCTTGGATTAATCTGTTGAGATCTTTCTTATGAAGATAAACATAACCATTTTTTAATGCGTTATTTACTAATTTTCGATATTCGTCTCTTAAATTGGCTGCAAGTTTCAAGTAGTCAATATAATGAATGAGAAAATTAGTTTCAAGAGTCTCTTTCTGATCTTTTAATATATAGCTTTTAAAGATGACTGGGCTTTCTAGATATATAAAATCTATTCCTAAATCATTACAAATTGAATAAAGGACAAAATCCTCATTTTCACCCATCAATTCTTT
>CAZIEC010000149.1:0-1822 GCA_964538145.1 uncultured archaeon | reverse complement strand
AGAAGGAAGCCAAGGATATTTTTTTATTAAATCAAATTCTAATCCCAATTTTTTTCCCCGATCATTATTAGATGTTAATTTAGATAAAGTAGGAAAATAGTAAATAAATAAATTTAGAGTAAGGTAATTTTTAAAATATTAAATTTTTAAAATTCGTCGAAATCTTCGTCTTCATCTTCAAATTCTGGTTCTTCGACTCTTGGAGCCAAGAAGAAGCTTAATTCACCGCCATTTTCGATTTCAAATATAATTTTTAACGGATGATCCGTTTTCAGAGACATTTGGAGTTTTATGGTTATTTGAGTGATTTTAAGGATAGCTTTTAGAAAATTGATACTATAAGCTCCAGAACAAGTTTCTTCAATTTCACTGGTTGGTAAATCATCTAAAGTTAAATTGTATTCCATTTCTCCAATTTCGCCTGAAGCACTAAAGATTAAACCTTCATCTTTTATTGCCTTGATGTTCAGCACTTCGGAATATATATCGGCATCTTTAATAGCTTCTTCGAGAAATTCAGGTTCAATCTCCCAAACAGCATTATATTCAATACCAAAAAGAGTTTCAAAAGGTATTTCTTCTATTTCAAGATCTTTTAGTGCTAAACTGAATGTTCTGGTGCGACTAGTATCTGGTCTTTTCATTTTGATTTTTAATTTCTGCTCTTCTTCTTTATATTCAATTGTAATTGCATCATTTGCAGAACTTCTTTTTAGAATTTTATCTAAATCACCCAAGTTTATCCCAATTTCAAAATTCTTGCTACACGAATAATCGTCAAAATCTTCTTTTTTAATCAGCAATTTTAACAAGCAGATTCTACTAGGGTCTATAGCTGTAATAGTAAATTCCTTTGGTGTAATTTTCACTTTTGTTTCATCTATGATATTAGAAAGAGTTTCCACGATGCCTTTTAAAACCCGACTATTTTCTAATCTTAAAGAGAACGACATGATTTATCAGTTCCTCAATTTTTTTCATTATACTTGCTTCTTATTTAATATTGTTTTATTACCACCATTTATAAAAATTCGGTATTAGATATTTAATAATAATCATCATTTAATTTGGAAATAATTATTTATAATTATATTAAATTTTTATTTTATACTTAACAAATTTAGAGTAGGAAAAATGGAAAATTCAAGTAATAATAATGAAATTATTTTTGCCAGGCAAACAACGATAAATGATATTAAAAACGATGACATGAAAGTTCAAATAGTAGGAAAAGTTCATAAAATTCTTGACGAATATCATTTTATTTTAGATGATACAACGGGAAATATCGTAATTAATACGGGGGACATCGATTTTTCTTTTAATGAGGGAGATTTAATTAAGATTATTGGAGACTTGCAAATTAACTTGGAAGGTGACAAGGAAATTAAGGCAGAAATCGTAAATGACATGAAGGGATTAAACTTCGATTATTATTTAAGATTATATAACTTGAAAAAAGAATTTTTATAGGATTCTTTAATAAATATAAAGCTTTAGGTTTGTTTCATTAAAATTTTGATGATCTTAATATTTTTAAAGAAAAAGTTTTTTACAGATTCTTTTTTTTGGATTATTAAGTATTAAAAAAGAGTATTACTTTTAAAATGGTAGAATTTTGTCCAGAATGTTCTAATCTTCTCCGAAAGAAAAACATGGGAGGAAAAGTTTATTTAATATGCAAATGTGGATATCAACGAGAAGCAAGCGTTGATAAATCAAAAACCGAGAGAGAAATCGAAGAGAAAAAGAAGATCTTAGATAGGAATTTAGTTATTTTAAAAAAAGAGGATCAAGTTTCAGTAAATCCCATTGTGAAGGT
>CAZIEC010000148.1:3876-6383 GCA_964538145.1 uncultured archaeon | reverse complement strand
GTTACTTATGATGATGTTGGAGGCCTTACCGAAGAGATTCAGAGAATTAGAGAAATGGTTGAATTACCTTTAAAACATCCTGAACTTTTTCACAGGTTGAATATAGATCCACCAAAAGGAGTCTTATTTTATGGTCCATCAGGAACGGGAAAAACATTAATGGCAAAAGCGGTATCTCAAGAATCAAATGCACATTTTATTACCATAAATGGTCCTGAAATAATGAGTAAATTTTATGGCGCTAGTGAAGGTCGATTAAGAGAAATCTTTCAAGAAGCAGAAAATAATGCACCATCCATAATATTTATAGATGAAATCGATTCCATTGCTCCAAAAAGAGTCGAAACCTCTGGAGAAGTGGAAAGAAGAGTTGTTTCTCAATTATTATCCTTAATGGATGGATTACAAGGTAGGGGAGAAATAATATGCATAGGAGCAACTAATCGAATAAATGCAATTGATGAAGCTTTGAGGAGACCAGGAAGATTTGATCGTGAAATAGAATTTAGAGTTCCAAATGCAAAGGGAAGAAAAGAAATTTTTCAAATCCACACGAGAGGAATGCCTTTAGAAGATGATGTCGATTTAGAAAAATATGCCGAAATTACACACGGATTCGTAGGAGCCGATATAATGGCAGTTTGTAGAGAAGCCGCAATGTTTGCTTTAAGAAAAATATTACCTAAAATAAATTTAGATGAACCAATTCCAAGCGATATAATTCAAGAACTTAAAATAAGTGATGCTGATTTCATGCAAGCAATTAACATGATTGAACCTTCTGCCATGAGAGAAGTGATGATCGAAATCCCAAATGTTACTTGGGATGACATAGGTGGATTAGAAGAAATCAAGCAAGAATTAAAAGAAGCTGTTGAATGGCCTTTAAAATATCCAAAACTTTTTGAAAAAGCTGGTATTAGACCGCTTAATGGAATATTATTATTTGGGCCACCTGGTTGTGGAAAAACTTTGCTGGCAAAGGCAATTGCAACTGAAACACAATCTAATTTCATTTCAATAAAAGGTCCAGAGATTTTTTCCAAATGGGTTGGTGAAAGCGAGAGAGCTGTAAGAGAAATATTTAGAAAAGCACGTCAAGCAGCCCCTTCAATAATATATTTTGATGAAATTGATGCCATTACATCTGGGCGTGAAGATGTTTCTGGAACACAAGTATATTCTTCCATTGTAAACCAAATTTTGGTTGAAATGGATGGAATTGAAAATAGAAAGGGTATAATGATAATTGCTAGTACTAATAGACCTGATTTAGTAGATCCTGCATTTTTAAGGCCTGGAAGATTTGATAGGTTAATATATGTAGATGCACCTGATTATGAATCAAGGTTAAAAATACTTCAAGTTCATACAAAGAAAATGCCATTGGCTGACGATGTAAACTTAAAACACATTGCTCAATTAACTGAAGGTTATAGTGGAGCAGATTTGGAAAATGTATGTAGAGAAGCTGGAATGCAAGCAATTAGAGAAAAAATGGAAGCTTTTGATAAAATTGAAGCTAAACATTTTGAATTTGCATTAAATAAGATTAAATCAAGCTTACCAGCAGAGATCATTCAAAAGTATGAAACCATGGCAAAAGAAATAACAGAAGCTAGAAATATTAAGGAATCTACAGCAGATTTTTATAAATAAAGGAAAGAAATGATAATAAACCTTAATTTAATAATTGGGGTTAATTCATTACTTCTTCTAATTAAAATTTAAATGATTCTTTTTTTGCTAAAGTTTTTAATCATATATATAGTATAATTTAATTAATTCTAAAATCAACATGTTTTGTGAAAAATGAGTAAGATAAAAATAAAATGGGATAATCACATAAAAAAGTATCAAGAAGCTCTGGAAGAATTAAATCTGGATTTTTGCATTCTTACAAGGGTTAAATCAATTACTTATTTAACAGGATGCTTTGTTCCGTGGAAGAGTTACATTTTTTTACCAAAAGAAGGGTTTGGAGAGCCCGAATTATTTACAGTTCTTTTAGATGTAGAACGCGTGAAAGATGAAGCTCAATCAAGCATTAAAGTAAGTGGATGGGGTCCAATGAAAGGTTTTTATTGGGAAAAAAAGGTTCAAAATGCAGCAAAGAAAGCAGGAGTTTATAAACCTAAGTTAAAAGCTCCCAGAATTGGCGTTGAAACGGGAATAGATATATGCGTAACGGGACAAATGTTATCTTATACTGAAGCTCAATATTTAAATAAGGTTTTTCCAGGTTGCGAGTTAGTTGATTTTAATGAGAAGACCGAACAAATTCAACTAATAAAAGAACCAGAAGAAATTGAAATGTTAAGAAAAGCGAGCGAGATTACGGATATTGGTCAAGCTGCTGTAAAAAAAACACTAGAAGAAAGAGCCCCTGGAAAAACATTTACTGAAAATGAAATTGCTGGCATAGGAACCCTTGCTATGAGAAGAGCAGGTAGTAACTATGAATGGACATTCACAGGTTCCCAAGAGATTGGATCTGGATATCGAGC
>CAZIEC010000148.1:0-3776 GCA_964538145.1 uncultured archaeon | reverse complement strand
CTTTTGAAGAAAACATGGTTGAAATTGCTGCAATTGTATTTAATCGTCCTGGATTAGGTGGCTTGAGGTTAGAATCTCCTACTTTAATAACAAAGAAAGGAGCAGAAGTATTACCTAAAACTCGATTTGAAGTAGATTATGTATAAAAAAGAAATGAAATGAATTTTAAAATTTATTTTCATCTAAATTTATTTAATCATATTTTTTTAAATTTAAAGCCAAAAAAGAACAGAATTTACTTTATCTTTTATTTAAGTTCATTTTTTATTGCTTTTACTATTCTTTCTAATGCCATTTTCAAGATTGATCGAGGACATGCTATATTAATGCGATTAAAACCAACACCATCCTTGCCAAACAGATATCCCTCAAACAGTGCGACTTTCGCTTTCTTTAACAAAATTGAGCTCAACTTTTTAGGTTCAATGCCCAGATTTCTGAAATCAATCCAAACTAAATAAGTTCCTTCTGGATTTATTACTTTTAATTGAGGTAAGTGCTCATTCAAATACCTTTTTAAATACAATAAATTTTCTTGAATGTATAAAATGACTTCATTTAACCAATCTTCACATTTATTATATGCCGCTATAAGAATGCTTGGTCCAAAACAATTTGGTTGAGCAATACCAATTCTTTGGCAAGTCCTTCTAAATTCGCTTCTTAATTTTTGATTCGGGATTATTATATTAGAGAGTTTTAATCCTGGAAGATTAAAACTTTTACTTATTGAGGTACAAGTTATTGAGTTTAGAGCAAATTCTTCTGATATTGAGGCGAAAGGGACATGTTTATAGTTTGGATAAACTAGATCGCAGTGTATTTCATCAGAAATGACTAAAATATTATTTTCTAAGCAAAGATCTCCTATCTTAATTAACTCTGATTTCTTCCAAACACGCCCAGTTGGATTATGAGGACTACATAGAATTAATATTTTAGGGTGTTCCTTGTTTATCTTTTTTTCTAAATCATCAAGATCCATTTCATAATGATTATTTATCAATCGTAAGGAGTTAAGCACTCGTCTCCTTTTGTTGTTTCTAACAGCACTAAAGAAGGGAGGATAAGCAGGAGTTTGGATTACTACTTTATCTTGCGGCGTGGTGAATGATTGAATGGCAATATTCAGAGCAGGAATCACCCCCGGAGTGAATGTTATCCATTTTTTTTGAAGCTTCCAATCATGACGATTCTCATACCAATTAATAATTGCATCATAATATTCTGGGGGTAAGAAGGTATATCCATAAATCCCGTGTTTTGCTCTTTTAATAAAAGCATCAATAATGGGCGGTGGAGATAAAAAATCCATGTCAGCAACCCATAATGGCAATAAATTTGAATTTAAGAAAATTTTATCAACTTCATCCCATTTTTCTGAATAAGTATTTGTCCGATCAATTATTTCATCAAAATTATAATGATATTTAGACATGATGATTCATTCTTCATTATTATATAAAATTCTACCACATAATCTTAATATAAATAATATTTGATTAAAAATAATGTTTTAATTAAAAATTAATTAATGTTCATAGAATAAAGTTCTCTTTAATATGATATTATCCAAGAGTTAATTGCCATGAGTGTAGTAAGTAATGAAGAATTACAATTAATAGCCTAAATTTTTAATAAATTTATCTATTCTATCCATTGCTTCGATTAATTTTTCTTTTTTTGTTGCATAAGAAATGCGTAAATAATCATCTGAGAATGAACCAAAAATATCTCCAGGAACTATTGCAACCCCAAAATCTCTCATTATTTGTTTTGAAAAATCATCACCACTAATACCAAATGGTTTTACTGAAGGCATTATATAAAAAGCGCCCTTTGGTTTATTAACTTCGAATCCCATTTTTTTCAATCTTTCATAAACTATTAACCTTCTTTCATCAAAATCCCTTAGTATTTCAGTAAAGAAAGAACGATCCATCTTTAAAGCTTCAATGAATCCGTATTGAGCAGCATGATTCGTTCCAGCAACAGTGTATTGGTGATATTTTTCCATTAAATCAACAATCTCTTTTTTTGCAATAATATAACCTAACCTGAAACCAGTAGCAGAAAAAGTTTTTGACATCGCATTAATTGTTACCGTCCTTTGAAACATCTCCTCTTTTGAGGCTGGGCTAACATGCTTATATCCATCATAAACATAATCCTCATAAACTTCATCTGAAATTAAGTATAAATCATTATTAATCACAATCGAAATTATTGCATCCAATTCTTTTTGAGAAAGGGCATACCCAGTGGGATTATTAGGTGAGTTGATTAATATTGCTTTAGTCTTTTTTGAAATAGCATTTTCAATGCTTTTTATATCCAAGCTAAAATCGTCATTTCTCTTTATTTCAATAATTTTTACATCAAAAAACAAGCTGAGATAAAAATATGAGATAAAATTAGGAGAATTAATGATTATTTCATCTCCGGGATTAAAGAGTGTTGCAAAAGTTAGATTTAAAGCTTGCGAACCACCATTTGTTACCATTATATTTTCTTTCCAATTTGATTCAATTTTATTGATTTTTAATGCTTTTTGCTCAATTAATTCCAATAATTCAGGAACGCCTCGCGTTGGTGCATAATAAGTTATTTTATTCCTTAAAGCTTCGATGTTTCCCTCTATTGCTGGCATCGGAGTCGAAAAATCTGGTTGACCAATTCCAAGGCTTATTACATCCTCTCTTCCAGCAGCTAAATCAAATAATTCACGAATTTTGGAACGAGGGGCTTTTTCTATTTTTTCTGATAATTTCTTCACAATTTACAACTCTCACTTGATTTAATTTAATAAATATTACTTAAAATTAAAATTAGTACAATTTTTCAAGCAAATTGGGAGAAAATAATTGATTAGATTTTAAATCTTTTCTCCCTGAACTTTTAAAATTTCAAAAACTAAATTTTTAAAAGCATCTTCTACATTTTCATTAAATTTAGCACTTGTCTCGATATATTGAATTGCATTTATTTTTTTTGATAATTTATGGCCTTTCTCGCTATCCACGGCTCTTTCATTAACAAGATCCTTTTTATTTCCAACTAAAATATATACACCTTCTTTTTTCACGAATTTCTTGAAGTCGCTCAACCATTTTGATTCTATGCTTTCAAAAGTATCATATCGCGTTAGATCAAAAACTAAAAGTGCGCCTACGCAACCTTGATAATACATGCTTCGAACTACATTATATTTTTCTTGACCAGCTAAATCCCAGATGATTAATCGGACTCGTGAATTAATCTCATCTAAATTAACATCTTTTCTAATTATATTAGCTCCAAGTGTGGGTTTATAATCCTCCTGGAAACTACTCTCTACAAATTGATTAATTAAGGAGGTCTTTCCAACTGCTGAATCGCCTAAAATCGTGATTTTAAACACATATTCTCGCTCGACTGCCATATAAATCTTATCTCTTCATATTTTTTTAATATGGTTTTTGGTATTTTTACTTTTTTAGGGGTCATATCATTTTTTTATTCATAAAGCTTTATAAGTTAAATTTTTTATAAATTGTCTTTGTAACAATTTCTATTTCCATGTTGGTATATTTAATCTTTTTGTATTTTAAGTTTAAAAATTTTTACTAATTTTTTAATTCTAAGTATTCTCAAGTCTTTAAACTACAAATTTTAAAAGATTTTTTGAAAGAAATTCTTTAAAAATTCTTGAAAGGTATTTATCTCTTGTTATTTATTTTATAAATACTTATCTATTGATTTTGATTATCTTAATTGGATAAATATTCTTTTTTCTA
>CAZIEC010000147.1:2232-6403 GCA_964538145.1 uncultured archaeon | reverse complement strand
AATAATAAAAAATTTGATATCAATTCCTATTTTCAATGTATTTTCTTTTCATTTATATATCTATCAATAGTTTTAGTACCTTAATTTATAGGTTAATAATAAAAAGATAAAATATCTTTTTTAATAATATTTCAAACTCAATTTATTTCTTACTTTTACCAGATTAGCAATTAAAAATGGCACGTTCATTGTGTTTTGAATTATAATTTATCTTAATCTTAACCAAAGAAGCTAAAATTACGTTCTAATTTCGCTGTTTATTGAATCGAATTTTTCACCTTTAAAACTTTTGTTTTTTTTGAATTTCAAGCAATCTCTAATGATAAGGTTAATATTTTATAATACATTTTCTTTTAACATTAATTTAATATAATAGAATAAAAACGGTATGGTAGATCCCCTTGACCAATACTCTAGCAGATGCATGTAATGCTATAAAAAACGCTGAAAGAGCAAGAAAAAAAGAAGTTGTGGTTAGCCCAGCCTCCAAATTACTCCAGAGAGTTCTAAGAATATTTCAAAAACATGCCTACATTACAGAATAGATATTCTGTAAGGGTAAATTGGAGAATTTGAGAGGTATGATGACGGGCGGCAAGGTAAGTTCAAGATTGCCCTATTAGGTCGTATTAACGAGTGTAAAGCTTTAATGAGATTAAATTATAAAGTCTCGCAATTTGAAGCTTTAGAACGCAAGCTTTTACCAGCGCCTGGTTTAGGATTAATAATTTTAACAACTAACCAGGGAGTAATGACTCTAAAAGAAGCTGAAGAGAAGCATATTGGTGGAATGACCTTGTGCTATATCTATTAATAAAATAAAGGAAGGGATTAATATGGTAAAAATACCCTATTTTGAAGAAGAATTAGAAATACCACCCGATGTAAAAGTGGATCTGAAAGAAAACGGCATATTGACTGTCAAAGGACCAGAAGGTGAAGTTACAAAAGATTTCTCTCATGTAAGAGGCTTTAGAATGGAATTAAAGGATAATAAATTGATTTTTTCTGCCCATTTTCCAAAGAGAAAAACATTGGCACTGGCAAAAACAATTATTAATATAATTGATAATTTAATTAAAGGAGTTCAACTTAATTTCAAATATTATTGCAAGATATGCTATAGTCACTTTCCATTTAATGCAGAAGTCATAACAAATAAAAAAGAGATTCATTTTGTAAATTTTCTCGGAGAAAGAAAGCCTCGAATAGCTAAATACCTTGATAATGTAAAAGTTAAGATTGAAGGGGATGACGTAATCTTAGAAGGTCCTGATAAAGAGACATTGGGTCAAACTGCAGCAAACATGAAGTTATGCTGCAAGATAAGGAAAAAAGACCCTCGCGTGTTTCAAGATGGAGTGTATTTATATAAAAAACAACGAGGAGATGAAATCCTCTGGGAAATTAAATGATTTAAGGAGAATAAAATGGAACAAAAAAGATTATTAGAATTGAGAAAGAGATTAAATAAAAGCCGCCCTAAGTTCAGGCGAGTAGAGTCGTGGAGATATAAAAGAGTAAAAGAATCTTGGAGAAAAGCTCGTGGAATAGATTCTAAAACAAGGAAGAAGTTAAAATCAGGTGTAAAATCACCTTCCGTAGGATATAGAAACCCTAAAAAAGTTAGAGGATTGCATCCTTCTGGATATCAAGAAGTTTTAGTACATACTTTAGATGATATTAAAAAATTAAATAAAAAAAATCATGCTATTAGAATCTCAGGCAAAATTGGGGCCAAAAAAAGGCTTTCCATGATAGAGTATGCTCAAAGTAGGGGATTTAAAGTGCTTAATATAGGAAGCACTCAACGAGAATTAGAAAAATTTGAATCAATGTTAGAATCCTCCATGGAAGAAAAAGAAGAATTATCTGAAATTGAAGATTTAGAAGATTAATAAAATTAATATTTAGTGATTGATAATGAGCTTGAAAGCCCAGAGAAGGATGGCAGCGGAAATCCTAAAATGTGGGGAAAATAGAGTTTATTTTGATCCTTATTTAATCGAAGATATCAAAATGGCGATAACAAGAGAAGATATACGTAATTTAATTAAAGAAGGCATAATCAGAAAGAAATATAAAAAAGGGATTTCAAAATATAGAAAAAACTTTCGCCATGATAGAAAAAAGAGAGGACGCGCTAGGGGTTTAGGAAAAAGAAAAGGAAAGAAACATGCTAGGAATCCTAAAAAAGAAGCTTGGATGAGGCGAATACGACCACAAAGACGGGAACTTAAAAAATTGAGGGATAGAAAATTAATCACCCCTGCCACTTACCGAAAACTCTATAGGAAAGCTAAAGGAGGAACATTTAATAGCGTGGCTCAAATGCACAGATATATTCGAGAAAATGAATTATTAAAGAGAGGGGTATAAATATGGCACGGGGACCAAAATATCGAAGACCTTTAAGAAGAAGGGCTGAAGGAAAAACAAATTATCATAAAAGACTGAAATTATTAAAGTCAAGAAAACTAAGAATCGTTATTAGAGCATCCAATAAGCATATAATTGTCCAAATTGTTCAATCAAAATTAGGTGGAGATAAAGTTCTCGTTAGTGCTCACTCTAAAGAATTAACCTCAAAATATAATTGGAAAGGGAATACAGGAAATATGCCAACAGCCTTCTTAACAGGATATTTAGCTGGACTACGTGCTAAAAAGCAAAACATTTCAGATGGTATATTAGATTTAGGGCTTTTTTATCATAGAAATAGAGTTCTGGCTGCAGCCAAGGGAGTTTTAGAGTCTGGAATAGAATTTCCATATGGAGAAGCTTTCTTCCAAGATAACTTGGATGAAAGAATTAAGGGAACTCACATTGAAAATTATGCAAAAAAGTTGAAATCTGAAGATCCTGAAAAATATGAAAGAATATTTTCTGAATATTTAAATAAAAAGAAAGTTGATCCTTTAAAAATAAGTGAGCTGTTTGAAAAAACAAAAAAAACTATTGAAAATAATGCTTAAATGAGGGATTAAATTGAGTCGAATAAGAAATATAGAAGAAACTTGGGTTCCACGGACCAAACTAGGAGAAATGGTCTTAAAGGGCCTCATTACAATAGATAAGATTTTTGAAAATAACTTAGTTGTAAAAGAAAAAGAAATTATTGATATTCTGCTTCCTCATTTAAAAGAGGATGTCATTTCTATTAAAATGATTCAAAGGATGTCTGCTTCAGGCCAACGTTCAAGATTTAAAGCAGTTGTGATTGTTGGAGCAGAAGGGTACATTGGAGTTGGCACTGGAAAAAGTAAAGAGGTTGGACCTGCAATTAGAAAAGCCCTTGATAGAGCAAAGTTATCTGTTATTCCCGTTTTAAGAGGATGTGGAAGTAAAGAATGTGGTTGCGGCGGGACTCATAGCGTTCCATTTAGGGTAAAAGGAAAATGTGGTTCCGTTAGAATAGAACTCATTCCAGCACCAGCAGGAGTAGGTTTGGCTTGTGCAGATAAAGTAAAGCAAGTCCTAAGATTAGCCGGTATAGAAGACATTTGGAGCAAAACATTTGGTGATACAAGAACTAGCGAAAATCTTGTGAAGGCAACTTTTGATGCCTTGAAAAATGCTCACAAATTCAATTTTAATTTATAAATAGGGAGATGTAAGAATGATGGCTGAAAGTAAAACAATTGTTCGAAAGAAATTAAAAACCAAGAAAGAAAAGGAGCCTGCTCTCTATTTTGCAGTAAGAATTAGAGGGGCCCCCGGGATGAGACGGTCAATTTTAGATACTTTAAAAATGCTAAGAATGCATAAAGTAAATCATGGCGTTCTAATATGGGGAAATAAGAGTTACATGGGAATGTTAAATAAATGTAAAGATTATATTGCTTATGGCGAAATTGATGAAAAAACACTAGTCCGTTTGTTAAGAGTTCGTGGAAAAATTGAAGGCAATAAGCCCCTTACCGATGAACACGTGAAAAAAGTAACTAAATATCGGAACATAAAAGAGCTTGCTAAAGCTTTATTAAAGGGTGAAATTCAGTATAAGGAAAAAGATATTTATAAAATAAAACCAGTTTTTAGATTACATCCTCCACATAAAGGTTTCAGAGGTTCTATTAAAAAACACTATAATGAAGGCGGATCTTTAGGATATGTAGAGAATTATATAAATGAATTAATCCATAAAATGTTATGATCAATTGGTGAAAAA
>CAZIEC010000147.1:0-2132 GCA_964538145.1 uncultured archaeon | reverse complement strand
TAAAAGAACTTGATGAAAAAATTGATTATTTATCTCAACAAAATATTGCAAGTAAGTCAGGATCAGTATATACAATTGATTTAAGCAAAATTAACGTGCAGAAACTTTTAGGACGGGGAGGGATAAATAAAAAAGTAAACGTGGTAGTTCAAAAGGCATCAAGAAAAGCTATTGAGAAAATTGAGGAAGCAGGAGGCAAAATCACTCTTATTAAAGAAACATGAGACTAAAATAATTTAATATTTGTCTCTTTTAGATTTTATTAATCTTGTTCTAATAAAGATATAGTTAATTGTGCTAATCCTGGAAAAATAAAAACGAATCCTAATGTATTGCCAATTAAATGCACTGTTGTAAAAATCATGCCAGATAGATAACTTGCTATAAAATATTCAATTTTTATGGAAACAATAATTCCTCCTATATACGTGCTAAAAATATCATAAATAAAAGTAATTATTGCTCCACACGTGCCAAAAATAATCATATTCTTAATTGAATAATAATCTTCATCATTTTCTAAACTTTTTCTCTTGTCTAAATAATTTCTTACAATTCCTCCCGAAAATCCAACCATGGAATAATGGAATATTTGATAACTTAGTAATGGGAGTGGAGATGCACCAAGTGGATTAAAGAAAACAAAAATGAAAGAACTTAAAATACCTACAATAGAACCATCTTTTCTTCCTAAAGTGAAACCAGATAAGAAAATAAATAGCGTGAACATTTCAATATTTGGAATATAAACCAAAACATAACCTACAACAACAGAAAGTGCTGAAAAAATACTAATTAATGCTAATTTAAATGAAGATTGCCTAAACAAGTTCAACCGGTTAGATTCCATTTCATGTACGTGTTTTAATTCCATCATAATAATTAAAATTTAATTATATCTTTTCTATATTTAATTTAATTTTTCAAGTTTTATAAATATAGACAATATTTCCTATATTTAAATTTTTTAAAATCTTAAAGTAAGATCATAATACAAGATATTTTAGAATTAATTTTCGAGATAAATGAATATTTTTAAAAATCCAACAATCTAAATTCTAAAATCTTGCTTAAATCCTCTTAAACACAAACCTAATAAATAATTCAAAATAAAAAGATTTTAAAGTTATTGATTATTTACATAATTAAATAGGAAAGGATACCTATTATCCATACAATCTTGGAAAAAAAGTGAAATAAAAAATGGAAAAAAAAAGATTTTTGCTTTACATCCTGATATCGTGTATATTGCTTCAAGGTGTACTAATTTTCTTAATTCCAACGGCATTAGCTAACTCAATACCATCAGAATACTATCAGCAGTTAGATTTAAATGGAAAATATATTTATAATGTTACTCAATTCAATGGACCTATTAACTGGTTAGGTTTTGATTATAAGTCTAAATATAACACATCAACTAATGCTGGTGGACAAATTATTGTAAATTTTACTGGCTTTTATGATAAAGATCCAAACGATATCTATAATGAATTTCAAAGTCCAATGCCTTATATGGATGTAGAATTCGTTAAAAATAAAAATAATATCTTGGTATCCAATCATACTTTTTACAATGTTTCAAACGGTGAAGCTGCATTTAATATTCTCTTGGGATATAACAAATTTCAATCTGGCTTTTTAATTCCAATTAACAATTTAACATATCTAAAAGATTTAGCATTAGCACAAGATGTTGGATACATGAAGGGTACAATCTCAATCGAAGAATCATATAATTTTATTTGCTTTGATTTTAAACAAGATACTAAATATCAAAACACCACTCTCGTTTATGAAAAACAAACGGGACTCTTGGTTTGGGCAAAAACCATGATGCTTAACTATTTTCTTGAAATGCAATTGATAAATTTTTCATTAAATCTTGAGACGGTTTACTCCTATAATGTAAGCTCTTTTGGAGATGCTGCATTTTGGTATGATTGGAATTTTAATTATGTTGATACTTGGACCACTAATCCTGGAGGTCTAATAAACATTAATTTCACAGGATTTTATCCTAAAGATCCAAATGAACCATCCTGGGCATCAGATGTTTTTCCCGATACCATAAAGCGAGCATGGTTTAATATTGAGGTGTTTTATAAGGGATATTTTGGTTATATAGGCCC
>CAZIEC010000146.1:4038-6405 GCA_964538145.1 uncultured archaeon | reverse complement strand
GGAATTCCTTGTATCCTTAATAATGTAATCATTAAATCAGAATAATCGCTACAATCTCCCCTTTTATGAGCATACGCCCATGCTGCTCCCTTCTCTTCATTCAAAGAATCGTCATAAGACAAATAATTCGAAACCCAATTGCAGATTTTCTTAGCTTTTAAATATGGATTATCACTTGGATTTACAATGCTATTTGATACAGCGATTAAAGTAGCATTATCTCTTTCATAGAAAGTTTCAGTTTTATTGCAAAATAGATCGAAAATGTAGCTAGAAGTGTCATAAGTTCCAATTTTAGAAATATTTAGATTGTTGAAAGAAAGCTCGTTTAAAGTTATGATATATTTTTGAGAATACGTTATGGATTCGTCTGGAGCTAATGTTGCGTTAAATATATCATAAGTATTGTTGAATTTATCGTGATAAACTTGAGGAGCATATTTTGAACCTACTATTTTATTGTAGAGAAGTGTACTTTGCTGATAAGGTGGAGTCAATGGTGTTAATGTTGAGTTTGGAGAGCGATCATTCAATCTACTAAATTTAAAATAATAATCACTAGTAAAAGTAGTACTGTATTTATGGGTTAAAGTAAAATTTATTATCACTTGATAAGTAACGCTATTAATTTTTTCATAATATATATTTTTGTCAGAACTGCTTGCTTTAATCCATACATCATTATTATGATTAATTGGAATCATTAATGATGATGTATAAGAGAATAAAGTTAATGATATTAATAAGCTGAATATTATCTTACATTTTTGTGAATGCTTCATCATTATTAACTCCTTTTTAACGAATAAGTAATAATTTCCACTTTTATTTTTATTCATAAAATTTTCTTTTGTAAAAATTCTTATAGATCTACTTTTATTATATTGCTAAGAGTATAAAATTCAAATAATTGAAATATTGATATACAAGATTTATCTTATTGATGCAAATAACGGAATTGCTCTTTTAGAAACAACATTTAAAGAATTTGAAGATAAACGCTTAAATTCCAGTCTAATTTCTAAATTTTTCAATGAAATAAATGAAATAATAGATCAAATTCAAAATGCGATGGCAAAAGGTAAGCAAAGAGAAGAAATGACTCGAGTCATAGAATCTGAGAGATCTATGATGGTTATTTATTTTCATCCACAATCAAAAATATTATTCTGCACGATCTCCGACACAGATGATGATAAGGAAAAGTTAATTGATGCAATTGTAAAGATTGCCAATAGATTTTGGAAGAAACACGAATCAGACATTCATATTTTTAGGACTACTACTGAAAAATCTAGATTTCAAACTATAATAACAGATATTGAAAATTTAACTCATGGGGGCCACGTTGCTGAAGTATTTCCAAAATTACTTGTAATGAAAAACGTTTTAGAAAAAATATTAACCATGGGAATGATTAACGCTTCAGAATTTCAAGTTGCGCTTCAATGTAACGGAAAAAATTCGCCACTTAAAATTTCACGCATATTAGATAAGAATCAATCTGAGATCTATGAAATTCTGAATAAATTAAAACAATTAGATATTATTGAAATTTAGATCTTCATTTTTTATTTTTTTTTAGAAAGAATGCTTGAATATTTTTAGAAAAAAATAAAAATTTTCCAATGTTTAATATAAACACTATTCATTAAATCTACTTATCGTGAGTTAAATGGAATCAAAAAAACAAATAATTGCCATCGTAAAGTCACCTGCAAGAGATGCCCATCTCAGGAAAGGAAGAGGTTTTTCCTTGGCTGAAATTAAGGAGGCGGGATTGAACGTCAGAACACTTAAAAAGATGAATATTAAAATAGATTTCTTTAGAAAAAGTTGCCATCAACATAACATTGAGCTCCTTAAAAAAATCGAAATAAAAGAAGAAAAACGAGAAAAAAGGCCTCCTTTTGTTAAAAAAGAAAAGAGAAAGCGAGAACGCAAAAAGAAACCAGTAAAAGAAACAATTAGCGTCGCTCTTAAAGAAGAGAAAAAGGAAGAAATAAAGAAGGTTAAAAAACCAGTTAAAAAACTCAAGGAACATAAAAAAGAGGAATTAACCCCTTTAACCAGTTTATCAGGTTTAGGCCCAGCAACGGAAACTAAATTCAAGGAACTTGGTGTAAGTTGCGTGGAAGATTTGTTAAAAGAAGATCCTAAAGAATTAGCCGCCTTAATTAAAGGATGTTCTGAAACAAGAATTAAAAAATGGATAGAAGAGGGAAAAGAACTACTAAAATAATCTTAAAAACCTATTACTTCCTATTTTATCAAAAATTCATCGTTCTCTCAAAAATCTTACCTTTTTATTTTTTCCATAAATTTATAGCAAAATTCTTTTTTTAATAAATAAATTAAATTCAAGTT
>CAZIEC010000146.1:2818-3938 GCA_964538145.1 uncultured archaeon | reverse complement strand
GGTACCAAAATATCTCCAAATTCTTTTAAATTTGCTTCTTTAAACTTTTTTCTATAAGAAAACGAAAAAATCCTCAAAATGCGCTCTTTTATGAAGTGTTTTCTATATTTTCTTTGATATTTTCGCCATACTGTCAATAAGAAATATCCTCCAGCTTTTAAAGTAATATTTACATTTTTAATTACTTTCATTCTTTCCTTGGAGTATTTAACATGATGAATTGAAGCAATTGCGAACATGTTATCAATTACACAGAGCCTTAAGGGGATATATCTTATATCTGCTAGGATTAAATTAACTCTCTGGGAATCTAATTTCTTGTTTAAGATATTAGATTTAATAATTCTTAAAAATTCAAGAGAATTATCGATTCCTATCACGGATGATTCTTGATTCAGAAATAATGGAATATTTCTCCCATTACCACATCCTAGATCAACACAAATTCCCTTAAAATTAAAGTTTCTCGATTTTAAAAGGTTCAAAAAGGAATACAAATCCTTCCATGGCTTTTTCCTCTTTCTATCATAATCAATAGCTAGATCATCATACATTAAGTTTTTCATCTTAACACTTGGGAAAATTTTATCGTATTTTATTATTTTAAAATTAGAAATTCAAAGAATTAATTTAATTATATTAAAAAATAAAAATTTATTTAATTACATTGTACAAAATTTTTCATTATTATTGAAATATTCTAATAACCATCCAAAAAAAAGAAATCTAACCATTTATGGAACGTATAACTAATATATTTAGAACGTTGGATGAGGTTTTGAAAAAAGAGTTAATTAATTTTTTTGATAATATTCAATCTCATTATTTGGAAGTGTTTAAGCAGCAAAATATCAATCTAAATCAAATTATTGAAAGCAATGAAAAATATCTTGAAGACCCGATTTTAGAGAAAATAGTAAATTTAATAAATTCTTTCTTATTAGAAATAAAAGTATCTTCTGACGAGATCAAAACATTTAAGCAAGTTATTAATGATTATATCATTAAATATGACTTACATTTCTCGAATTACAGTACCATTTTTGAATTCTTACGTAAAAGATACGTTAATGTAATCATTTTAAAATTAATTCTTGATTATCTTTTTAATCTTGATGAG
>CAZIEC010000146.1:0-2718 GCA_964538145.1 uncultured archaeon | reverse complement strand
ATAAAAGTCATTTAATTACTCCATTAAAAAAAATTAATATCCTAAATTTAGAAAAAAGAAATTTACCGCTTGATATTTTATGTCAATTAACTTCAATCAAATTACTCGATAAAGAGCATGATTTGACCGTTTTTAAAAAGCCATATATTCATATTTTAAAAAGAGAAATGCGTCCTAATTGTTTAGTAAATGATTGTTTAATGGATTCCATCCGAACTCTTATAATTTTTGATCTTCTTGAGTTAAAAATAGAGGAATCTCAAGTAATCTCAGATTTACTCACGAGAATTTTTAAAAACGCTCATCTTTTTTTTGATTTTAAACCAACCGATACATTTAGTTGGAGAAATGACCAATTAGCCTTAAAAATTGAACTCAGGACTTTTTTCTGGTATTTAATCTTGATGCTCCAATTCTCGGAATATTTCTAATAAATATTTTAAATATCCTCTCGCGCTGGGTATTATCTTTTCATTTTTCACGGCATCATTCCATCTCTTTATGATTCTTTCATTTATGATAAGATCTTGAAGTACTTCCATTCCAAGCTTTTTTAATCGGTCGATATTTATTTCAGGTGCCTTTCCTTTTATACCAGGACAAAATAAGAGTCCACCCTTAGCGTGCAAAACCTCAATATCATTATCATCAAGTTGATTAGTTGTTTTATATGTTTGCACGAATGTAAATGGGAATGTCCTGCAAAAATCAGGTCTTATTTGATATATTCTACACTTTTTATTCTTGGGATCATGAAATATGCATTCTCCATTTTCATTTTTTCTTAAAGCTAAAAATGCCGGACCTTTTTCAGTAATAATTGGAGAGATCACCATTTTTTCTAAGATGTTTGATCTTACATCATTTTTTATTACATAAAAGCTTGCAATGTCTAATAACTCGTCTAAATTAAGATTTAATACTTTAATCATCCTATAAATATCAATATAATTTAAATTCACAATCGTGTTTTTATCTTGGCAACACCTGCCACACTTTAAGCACTTGAATTTAAATTCTTTTTCTTCTAACATCAAAAATTCTAACATATCTTTATTTAATTAATTATAAGTTTTTTAACTCTTAAGAAATTAACACTTCATCTTAAAAAAAATAGTACAAATCGAGAGAATCATTCTTTTTAAAGGAAGATTCTGGAATCTTCATTTTAATTTTTTGAAAGGAAAAGTTAACAATTAAATTCTTTTCTTAATTTGTTTAATAACATCTCTTTTTCATCAGCTTTTAGTTCAGTAATGTCTCTTCCAACATGATCATAAAAATCTGAACCATTCTGATTTAGAAAGGATAAAGAGATGATTAAAGCGTTTTTAATAATATCTTGGTTCTCAAACTCAGTACATTCGTTTAATAATTGAATTAATAGCTTGCATAATTCAACTTCTTTAGAGCTTGCTCCAGAGATATTATTCTCAAAAATTTCCAATATTTTGATGTAATATTCTAATTCTGAGTTATTATCGAAATCCATGTTAGAATTCTAATCTGTCTTTAAATATGAAATGAAATGAAAAAATTTAAAGATCTTGATTTTAATCTTATTTTGTTATGTGGAATCGAACAAGTTTTAGAAAAAGTTAAAAATTCTTGTGAAGAAAAGGAAAATTCATAAATTTTATTGAAGGATTAAAAAATAATTAACATTCGACAAAATTTCAAGAATCAAAAATGGCTTAAGAGAAACGATTATTTTAATTGAGATATTTCTTTTGGAATGTACCCGAAAGAATCATAAAATCTTTTTCTCACATCAAGTATGTCAAACGAATGCGTCTGAGCCCCTTGAGTTTCAACAACAAAAGAACTTATAACTGATCCTAACCTACAAGAATCTAAAAGTGTCATGTTCAAAATCAACCCTGTCAGAATTCCTGCTCTATATCCATCACCAGCGCCGGTAGTATCTACTATAGCTCTTGGTTTAACAATTGGAACTGTAAAATCATGAATTTTGTTCGATTCATCTTTATATATCAATTCTGAACCTTGCTCTCCTCTTGTTATTATCAATGCTTTTAAATATTTTAAAAGAGAATGTTTATCTCTTCCAATCTTTGAAATAACTTGTCCAATCTCGTAATTATTTCCGATCAAAATTTCTGATTTCTTGATGACATCCATTAGTATTTCTTTTGGAAAAAGTGGCGTGACTTGTCCAGGATCAAAAATCATTGGAATTCCCAATTCATGTAATTGATTAGCAAAATTTTCCATCGCATCCACGCTTTGAGTTGAATTAATGGCATAAATGTAATCTTCAGGATTATCAATCTTTTCTTTTAGATTCAAATCTTTACACTTGTCTAATGCCCCACCATGAAATATTATCATCTGATTAGCTTTAATATCATTTACAATATAACAACAGGCAGTAAATGAATTTTCATGAATGTCAACATTTAACTCTATGTTTTTAAACCGAGAAATATGATCCTTATAACCAAGATTCTCGAAATCCTTTCCTACTACTCCAAAAATAGAAACATCAACCGCATTCAAGAGACCTAAATTATAAGCTATATTTCCAGCAGTCCCTCCAAAAAATTGTTCCTTATCTTCTGCAGTAATGGTACTTTGATATTCCTCTTTCTCGTGATCAATTGTAACGGCATTAATGAATTTCTCGGAAAAGGTCATGATGTAGTCAAAAGCTAAAGAACCAAGAACGATTACTTTTGATTTTTTCATATCAAATAA
>CAZIEC010000145.1:0-6405 GCA_964538145.1 uncultured archaeon | reverse complement strand
TCCCTTGATATAAGTATTAAAAGTATTTTTTAAAGGCTCAACCCACTTTTTTGGAATTTTATCTGCTCCTAATTGTGCTCCTAATATTGCACCCACATTTCCACAATTACAATCTGTATCTAAACCCATCATCGCTGAAATACACACGGATCTTCCAAGTGGATCTGCTTTATCTTTTGCTCCGTATAATAGAGATAAAACAATTATACCTGCATTTGGCAAGACATGTACACCGGAGATAATTCGATTAAGAAATTTCACCCGTCTTTCACTAAGTTGCTTTTCTTTTCTCACTAATTCTCTGCGACGAATTCGATGCCAATGTTTTATTAGTTCCTTACGACCTTCATGGAAATCCTCTGGATATTTGTCAAAAATTTCAATACTTTTTCTTATCATTCTTGAATATAAAGTTTCTCTCTCTTCTGAAATAATATTTAATGCAGATTCAATATTTTGCCTTATATCATTCTCAAAAAAAGCTTGTGATACTAAGATTGCCACGAAAATTTCCCCTTCTATACCAATACCATCATGAGAAATTGATCCATCCATTTTAGCATAGTTCATTGCAATTTTAGGGCATCCAGGAGCTATTTGACCAAAAATGTCAGCTCGCATTTGAGCACCAATAGCATCATAAAAAATATTATTTACTTTACCCGATTCAGGCGGAAAAATGCCAGCTTTTAAATTTTTAAAAGCTCTTTTTTCAGCAGTATACATGTCTCTATATAAATATTGAATCCATGCTTTTGCAATATCATTAGCAGTTAAATCAATTCCACGTTTTTCAAAGGCAAGTAATGCACAAATCTCATACATTTCATCGTCATTAACTTTCGATAAATCAACCTCTTTTGGATAATAATTTAAATCTCCATATTTCTTCTTGATATATGAGTAAGGTAAAAATTCTATAGGTCCACCAACAAAATCACCGATTACTCTACCTAACCATGAACCATGAACTTTATTATAATATTCATTTAAAGAAATTTCTTTCATTATTTACACTTTTAATAATATTCATTAAAAAAGTTTCAAATATCAGTATCTCTAAATAATTCATTTATTTATAAATAATACGCCCATATATAAAATGAAACTTAAATAATTTAGCATCATCTTTCATAATCCGGCTTGCTAGATACTAATGTTGTAGTTTCCTCAATCCAAGCTCCCAATTCATCATCAACGCGAATATAAGTAACGATTTTATCCAACTCTTTTAGTTTGGTAAAAGAACATTCAACTACTAAATCCCATCCTCCATACACGGGAGTTGCATAGGTTACCATCCAATCTTCATTGGGATCCTTAGATCTCAACCCTTTTAATTTATCTACAATTTCCCATTCTTTTCCTATGGTTTTTAATCTTATTAATACATAACCTCTGTAATAGATTTTACACACCTTTTAATTATTTTATTTAATTGATTTTAATAATAAATGAATTATTTTTTTGAAAAGTATTATTTAATCTTAGTAAATTATGGAAAATTAGGGAAAATATTTAATAAACATTTTGTTTGAGTTGATAATTTACATGGATGATAATGAAATCAAGGAGTTAATCTGGTTATTTGCATTAAAAAATGCAATAAAATTCGATGGAAAGCCTAATAAAAAGGCTATAATGGGAAAATTAATGGCAGAGAAAAAAGAATTACGTTCTAAAGCTAAAGAATTGTTAAACATGATTGAAGATGTTGCTGTTGAGCTTTCAAGATTAAGTTTAGAGGAACAAAAAGAAAGACTTTTAGAATTGGATCCAAGGGCATTAGAAAAAAAGCAAAAGAAAGAGGAAAAGAAAGAATTACCAGAATTGCCAAATCATGATAAATATGAAAAAATTGTGATGAGATTAGCGCCATATCCAAGTGGAGCTCTACACATAGGAAATGCCCGAATGATTGTTTTAAATGATGAATATGTGAAAAGATATGGCGGAGAATTAATATTGTTTTATGATGATACCATAGGAAGCCCCAAATCACTAAGAGGAGATCCTAAAGCTAAATATGTTCTCCCTGAAGCTTATGACTTAATTGAAGAAGGTTTGAAATGGTTAGGAGTTAATTATTCCAAAATTTATTATAAAAGCGATAGACTTGAGATCTATTATGAATATTGTGAGAAATTAATAAGAGATAACATGGCTTATGTATGTTTTTGTACTGCCAATGAATTTAGAGATAAATACAAGTTAAAAATGCAAGATTGTCCTCATAGGAATCAAACTATTGAAAAAAATTTGGAAGAATGGCATAACATGCTGAATCGAAAATATGGCGAAACAGAAGCAGTAGTAAGATTGAAAACTGGAATGGACCAACAAAATCCCGCATTGAGAGACCAAATTATAATGAGAATTTCAGAAGCAGAACATCCAAGAGTTGGTAATAAATATGTTGTTTGGCCAATGTTGGAATTTTCTTGGGCGATTGATGACCATTTATTAGGCATAACTCATATTTTGAGAGGAATTGATTTAGTAAAAGAAGATATTATAGAAGAATTCATATGGGAGCATTTTAAATGGCCAAAAGCAGAATTTTTGCACTATGGTCGTTTAAGGTTTCCTGAAATGAAGTTAAGCAAGACATTGGCAAGAGAAAAAATTAAAAAAGGAGAATATAGAGGTTGGGATGATCCCAGAACTTGGAGTTTACAATCGTTAGCAAAAAGAGGAATCCGTCCAGAAGCATTGAGAGAAACTTTATTGGATTTAGGAATGTCCCAAACTGGAATAACTTTTTCAGTAGATTGGTTATATTCGAAAAATAAGGAAATTATTGATGAGATTTCAAATAGATATTTCTATGTAGAAAATCCAATACTTTTAAAAATTAAGGATGTTGAGCAGGATGAATATACTGCTAAACCATTGTTATTACCCACGCATCCTGAAAAAGGGGCTCGCGAAATACATTTAAGAATTAGAGAAGGTTTCTTAGAAGTGTATATTGCAGAATCAGATCTTCGTATTACTGAAGAAGGTAAAGTAATTCGTTTAAAAGATTTATTAAATGTGGAAATAGTCATGATAGATAGGGAAAATAATGTTGTTTTTGGAAAATTTCACAGTTCTAAACTTAATAGGGAATTTTCTATAATACATTGGGTTCCTGCTGATGAATATATTCATGTTTCAATTCTTAAGCCAGATGGAGAAATATCAAGGGGTTTTGGTGAAATAAATTTATTAGACATACCATTGAATAATACAATACAATTTGAGAGATATGGCTTCGTAAATCCTGTTGAAATAAAGGATAATGAATTATTTTGTTATTTCACCCATTAATATCTTTTTCATTAATGTAAAATTGCTAAAAATTAAAAAAATATGGGAAATTGATGAAATCTTTTAAAGAAATTAATATTTACGAATAATAATGGAGAAAGACAATAACAATAAAGAAAAATTGAATGAAGAAAAAATTAATTGGAAATTTTGTCCAAATTGTGGTTTTGAATTACCAAGTATTTCAAATTTGAAATTTTGCACCAATTGTGGAGTTAACCTCATTTATATAAAGCAAAACAAGCAACTTCCTCCGAATTACATGAAAAGGCAATCAGCCTTGAAAAAAAGTATTGAAGTCTCTGATATTGGGAGGTATAATGAATCTACCGGTATTTTTGAAAAATTAACGGAAGAAGATCTTCCATTTAACAAAGATACAAAATTGTGGTCTACTTCTGCTTCGATTGGTCTTGCAATTAGTTCATTTTTTATCATGAATTCAATTCTCTTTGTAGCGACTTTTCTAATGCTTTTATTAATCCCCTACTCTCTCATCTCTGGTTCCATTCTGAATAATATTTATTTCATAATATTTAGTTCCTTTTCAGAATTTTCGCTAATTTTATTACCCGTTATTTATGTAAGAAGATATCTTCAAAAACCGACCCTTAAAAATAGGTTAGCAATTTTTGGTTTTACAACAAAGAATTACAATTATAAACAAATTTTGAAAGAGATCTTTTTTGGATTGTTATTTGGATTTATTGGAGTAATTTCAGTTCTTTCCATATCATATCTTTTAGAATTTATATTAGAATCAATATTTGGAAGCAATATTATAAGAAATATTGGTGAAAGCTCTAATGGTTTTGACCAAGTTATTGCTAATTCAGATCCATTTAGTATAATTCTTCTAATAATAATAATGTTCATTGTTATTGCCCCCTCTGAGGAGATATTATTTCGAGGATTCTTACAGAAAGGTTTGGTTAGAAGTTTAAGTAAAAAGAGTGGAATTATGATTACAGCTATAATCTTTACATTCATTCATTTAATTGGAAATTTCATTCTTTACCCTCTTATATCAATTGAGTTTCTCATCTCAATGATAATGTCATTCATACCATATTTAGTTATTTCACTGATTTTAGGCTTAATTTATGAGTGGAGAAAAGAGAATTTAATTGCACCGATTATCACGCACGCCTTTTATAATTCATTAACGATCATGTTTGTATTTTTCGCTTTTAATTTTTTCTAACCATTCAAAGGAGTTTTTAAATGAAATTATTAAATATATTTCTCAAAAAGAGCAAAAATAAGAAAATTAATATTGGAATTGGACTAGGAGATAATCTCAGTCATAATATTGAAATTATAAATGTTGTTGAAAAATTCTTAACTTCCAATAATTCCACGATATTTTTATTCTGTACTATATCAACAGCAGAAAAGCTTAGAGAATTTTATAATAATAATCTTTTCATTAAAAGACTAAATGTAATTGAAAATGAATCTCCAGAAACTACGATAATTTCTTATTTAAAACAAAGAAAAGTAGATGGAATTATAAGAGGTGGACTTAGTGCCAATAAATTCTTGAAACAATTAAAGTCAGATTTTAAGTTAAAATATATTAATCGTTTGGCACTATTGGAAACAATTCAAGGAGAACAATTCTTTTTTGGGCCCGTAGGAATTGATGAATGTAGAAATCAAGATGAAAAAATTAATTTCATAAATAAGGCATTAGGAGAATTCGAAAGATTTAATTTAGCACCCATCATCAGCATATTAAGTGGTGGAAGAAAAGGAGATATTGGCAGGGATTCTGCCGTAGATAAAACAATAAAAGAAGCAGAACATGTTGTAAACTTCTTTAAAGAAAATGATCCTAAATTAGCAATATTTCATGATGAGATTTTAATAGAAAATGCTATCTCAAGAGGAGCAAATTTAATAATAGCACCGAATGGGATTGCTGGGAATTTAATATATAGAACATTGGTCCATTTAGGAGGAGGAAAAGCATATGGAGCCATCTATATGGGGGTAAATAAACCCATAATAGATACTTCACGAGTAGGTAAACCTACTGAAATCTATGGTGCATTAATCATGCTACTTGCTCTAACAAATTAAAAAACAAAAGAGTAAGACCATTCTTTCTCATAAACCATAAAAAATGATGGTCATTCATAAAATAAAGGATCGTCTACTAACCTAAAACCCTCATCTAAAGAGTCTAGTTGTTCCATATCTATGGAATTTAATGAAAAATCAAAAACATTCGCATTTTCAAAAAGATGGTTTTTATTTCCAGATTTTGGAATTTCTATAATCCCATGTTGTAGTCCCCATCTGATCATTATTTGAGCAGGCGTCTTGTTATATTTCTCGCTAATTGATTTGATTACAGGATTATTAAATTTTCTACCTCTTGTTAGCGGACAATAGGCTTCTAATTTAATTCCCTTCTCATTACAAAACTCTAATAACTCTTTTTGATAAAGAAATGGAGAGAATTCTACTTGATTGACTGCGGGAATTAGCGAAGAGGATTCTAATAATTCTTTTAAATGCTTTATTGTAAAATTACTAACGCCTACTGCCTTAGCTTTTTCCATCTCAAGGATCTTTTCCATTGCCTTCCAAGTATCTAATCTTTTTGCCATTACAGGCCAATGAATTAAATAAAGATCCACGTGATTTAATTTTAATCTCTTTAAGCTCCTGTCAATCGCCTTAAGAGTTTCATCATACCCTTGTTCATCGTTCCAGACTTTTGTAGTAATGAAGATCTCATCCCTATCAATTTTAGAATCTGAAATTGCTTTTCCTATATCTTCTTCATTACCGTAAAAGGATGCAGTATCAATTAGTTTATATCCTATCTCTAATGCCCACGTTACAGCTTGATATGCCCTTTTTCCTCTAAGAGTCCATGTACCCAATCCTAAAATTGGTATCTTCACTCCATTGTTAAGAATAACACTATGATCTAATGATAAATCCATTTTTTAAACCTTATTTAATAATTTATTTTAAAATGTCTTAAAATAAGTTAATATATTCAATTTAAGAATATATTCTAATTATATACTTAAACTTTATTGTAATTTTTTAAAAATTCTATTAATTGAATTTAAA
>CAZIEC010000144.1:2625-6489 GCA_964538145.1 uncultured archaeon | reverse complement strand
GATGATACGCTCAAGTTTGTGAATGCTATATAAGGAAATAAACTGTTTTCAGAAAATTCTTGTTCTTTTGAGATATATTTACAATTCTTTATCATTTCTATAACATTCCCACTAACATTTCCTAACTTAATCGGATGGTCAATTTTTCCATCTTTAATGTAATAACCATTTCTAATTTCGGCTCCAAAAAATCCTGATATTGTTTCTGGATTAAGCCAAGAAAATTTTTCAATGTAATAGCCTTCTTTTATCTCTGAAATAATTTCTTCAAAAGAGATATCTCCTGGGTATATTACAAAATTACTAACACCATTTTCTATTGTACCATTTATAAAACGATTACCATTACCAGTAGATTCTACATTATCTAAAATAGCATATCTTTGATCATAAAGCCGATTTTTGAATATCCCTTTTTCAATCACTGTCGTGACTTGCTTGGGACTTCCTTCGCCATCCCAAGAGTTTGTACCTAAGCCACCTCTTAATAAACCATTATCAATGAGACTAAGATTATCCGAAGCAACTTTATCACCAATACTATATTTAGAAACTTTTTCAGCCTTTCCTTTAGCAGAAACGTGAAGACCAATGACTGGAATAATTGCTTCTCTCAACACGGAAGGCGGAAATATTACTATGGCATTAGAATTTGCAACAGGATTTTTGGCAACCAAAGTGTCCCGAGCAAGCTTTGCCCATTCTTTAACATTTTTTTCAAAATTTAAATGTTCCTTATCCTTGAAATATTTATAAGTCCAGAATTCTGCCAATTTGTCATTCATTTCTGCTTTGAGGGCAAATTCTACGAAAAAGAACGTTTTTAAGGAATTATAATCAATGCCATTATTATTTCTAAGAAAACTCTCGTTAATGTGAATTCTAAATCTTCCAAATGTAGTCTCAACTTCTTTCTGCTCACTTGCTACATTAATTAGTTCTTCTCCAAGATCTTTCTTAATTCCAATTGGATCTTTTAAAACATCGCTTTCTGCTACTGAAACTTCAGAAATTTTCTTTTTTTCGGGGAAATAATATTTAATTCCAGTATTAATTTTAGCCAAGGTTAAACAATTGTCGATGCTTTTTTCCAATTGTTTTTTCTCCAATGTATTTCCTCTCACGACTCCAATCCCCGTTTCTTTCCCTTTTTGGGAGAGAATTCTTATAATGTACTCATAATATTTGATTTCACGCTCGTTATCTTCCTTATTTTTCAAGAAAATTGTTTCATAAACACCATGTTTGGTTAAAAGAATTTCATATTCCTGAACTCCTTTAGATTTAATTATTCCTTCAATTATATCTATTTTTTCTGACATTTCTTTTTTTCACCCTTGACTTATTAATGCACTTTTTACTCTAATAAAACTTCCACCAGAAGTAACTGGTACATAATCTTCACTTCCTTTTCCACATATTCCAGCGTCGAGTTTAGTAGCATCCTTGCTAACGCCGTCAATATTTTGTAGTAATTCTAAAACGGCGCCGCTCAATGCTGTAGCTTTTAGAATCTGGGTTTTTTCACCATTTTCAATTAAATATCCCTTTTTAGACGTGCATTGCATTCCGCCACCTAATGGATCTTCCATTCCAAAATATCCATGAATCAAAATGACACCATATTTAATTTCAGAGATTAATTCTTCTAATGTATAATCACCAGAACCAAAATAAGTATTTGACATTCTCACATTTACAGGATGGGCAAAACTCTCTCTTCTACCGTTTCCTTGAGGGATACTATTTAACTCTGAAGCGGTCCTCCTATCATAAAGAAAATTTTTTAAAATTCCTTTATCAACCAAAAGATTTTTCCCAGATTTAATACCCTCATCATCGAAGAAATAGAAGGAAAAAGCATTTTCATAAGCTGGTGTATCATAAATGGTACATATTTCTGAAGCTACTTTTTTATTTAGATAATTTTTCAAATAGCTTCTATCCCGTAAAACTTGATCCGCTTCTAATCCATGCCCAAAACTTTCATGTGCAATTAATCCGCTCATTGATGGGTCCAAAATAATGGGGTATTTTCCTGAAGGCGGTGATTTGGCTTTAAGCATTTCTAAAGATTTTTGAACTACTTCTTCTAACTTATCTGTAGTTATCTCATCAAATATTTCAAATCCCATTTCTCCAGATTTAGAATAATAATCATAATCAACCACTGCGCCTTCTTTAGCAATAGGTACAATAAAAATTCTAACTCTTGGAATAACTTGCCTTAATTCACATCCTTCATTATTAAAAAAAATGCGTTCCAAATTAATTTCCATGTATCGAATTTGAACATTAATTATTCTATCATCTAAGTTCTTGGTAAAATCATAAATTTCCCTTACTTTTTCTAGCTTTTCTTCAATAGGAATATTCTTTAAATCGATTTTTGTCTTGATCTCTTTATTTAATTTCCAGCCTTCATATTCTTTTAATAGATCTCCTCTATTTTTCACTTTAGGGATTTTTTCTGTAATCATGTTAATTTTAGAGAAATCATCAATAGCAATTTCTCTCCAATGACCATCAAAAGTTCTGGCTACAATTCCCGATTTTAATGCGTTCACTGAAATATCTTCTGAAGTTAATGATTTACTTATCATCATGGAAGAGGTTGCATCATAGAGAATATCAAAATATTGATCTTTTCTGTTATAAGAATTAGTTATTTCTCTAAAAATTGAAAAGATTTCATCATAAGATTTTTCTGCCATAATGATATGGAATTCATGGTAATTTAAAGTTCTTTTTATTTCAATTTACCATAAAAAATGAGTTAAAACCTTTTGATGTTATTAAGGAAAAAAAGTATTTAATCTGAAATCTCTCGCTCTGGTTCTTTAGAATTTTTCTTTTGAGAAGTTAAAATTAGAGCGGGACTTTTTTCCAGTATTTCAACCCTTTTTTCTAATGATGCTAAACTTTCTAATGCATTATTCAATAAAGTATTCATTTCTTTCATTTCTGCTTTAAATTCATTTAATTGATTTATGATAAATTTTATTGTATCTTGTTCTTCGACTGGCTTTAAAAACCAATTGATTAAATTTTGAACAAATTGTCTATTGTCTAAAGCATTTATTCCAATTCTTTCATCATTCGTAAAAATATCAATATCTCCTATACAAGCAACTTTGCCTAATCCATAGGAAGAACAAGCTGCTAAAATTTGTTGTTGCTCCTTTTCTCTAATCCATTTACCCGTTGAAGCGTTATATGTCTCTGACCAAGCATTATTATCATCTGTTTTTAAAATAGGTTTTGCATTTTTAGTCAAAAATAATGAGCAAGAACCTCCAATAATGATCTCAACAATTCCATTAGAAAATTCCTTGGAAATTTCTTTTCTTATCTTGATAATGCTGGAAGATTTCTTAACATCTTTTTCTCTTTTTTTAACGAGCGTTTTTTCAAGAAATATTCCAAAATGTTTTCCAGTAAGATCATTTAGATTGGTTTTTTGGAGCAAGTCCGAACCGTATTCACTAATCAATAATAAGTTTCCGCCAGCCCTTACAAAATCGCAAATGCTTTTTATTTCAATTGTTGAAAAATAATTATTTATAGGATTTCCAATTATTAGGATGTTAATATTTTGAAGAATCTTTCTATTGATGTTTTGATTATCATTTTTCCTAATTCTCAAGTTCATTCTTTGCAAAAGGGCTTTAAAATCCTTATAATCAGGATCATCAATGTTAAGCATCTCATTATGGCAAGAATCAAAAAGAACTATTTTTTCTAGCATTTTTCTCATAACTCTCAAAGAAATTCGAATATAAAAATTATTACATTCAGTTAATAGAAACAAAATTTTTATTAAGGTTCAAACACAATTACTTTTGGAACATTTTTTAAATACAT
>CAZIEC010000144.1:0-2525 GCA_964538145.1 uncultured archaeon | reverse complement strand
TTAGAAGAAATTGAAAATTTAAGAAGACTGAACAAAAAAGTTAATTTAAAATTGAGTAGTACTGCTCACGTGATATTTCCTTTCCACCGACATTTAGACGCTTTAGAAGAAAAATTCAAGGGAAAATATAAAGCAGGGACAACAAAACGTGGGATAGGGCCCGCCTATACGGATAAATTCGCAAGATTAGGAATAAGGATTTTTGACTTAACTCGTCCAGAAATTTTAAAACCCAAATTAGAAAAATTATATAATATAAAAAAGAAAATCATAAATCTCTTCGATCCTGAATGGAATGAAGACTTTGAATCAATTTATGAAGAATACAAAGGTTATGGAGAGAAATTAAGTCCTTACATTGCAAATACGGCATGTTATTTAAATGAAGTGATTGATGAAGGAAAAAAAGTCGTATTTGAAGGGGCTCAAGGCAACCTCCTTGGCATAGATCATGGCATGTATCCTTTTGGAACTAGTTCGAACTCAAATGCCCTCGGAATTTGTGCAGGTTCTGGTGTACCTCCAAAAAAAATCAATAAAGTTTATGGTATCATTAAAGCATATACTTCTAGAGTTGGAGAGGGTTTTTTTCCAACAGAATTGTTTGATGAACGAGCAGAGAAGATAAGACAACAAGGAAAAGAATATGGAACAGTCACAGGGCGACCAAGAAGAGTTGGTTGGCTGGATCTTTTTAACATAAAATATGGAATTCTTTTAAATGGAGTAGATCGAATAATCATTACCCTTTTGGACGCCTTGCAAGGAATAGATCTCATTAAAGTGTGCATCGGGTATGAATACAAGGGAGAAAAGCTTAAATACTGGCCTATCCATCACGAGATAATCATGGAATGCAAGCCAATCTATAAAGAATTCCAAGGTTGGGAAGAAAAAACTCATGAGGAATGGTCAAGAATAGCAACAGAAGGATATAGTGCGCTTCCAGAACAAATGAAAATTTACATTAAATTCATAGAAGAATATTTAGACGTTCAAATCGCAATGCTTTCCATTGGACCTCAAAGAGAAGATACAATTGTTTTGGACGATAAAATCTTTTGAACTTTTTTAAAAAATCATTTTATTTTTATTTCTGAAACTTTAACTTTTTTCATCAATTTTTCTACATGCTCTCGTTTAAAAAATCCTGGACCAATGGTGAGAGTATTTGCTGCTCCACAAGCAATAGCTTTTTTAAAACATTTAAGGACATTATTATTTTCATAATAATCAGAAATAAAGCCTGCTAAGAATGCATCTCCACTTCCTACCGTGTAAAAAGCATCGCTAACTTGAACATTTCCAAATAAATTAAATTCATCTGTAATGCAAATAGCTCCATTTTTTCCTAATGTTATTAAAATAATATTAAGATGGGATGATAACATTAACCTTGCTTTATTTATTATGTATCTTTTAGATTTTTTAGAATTGATTCGAAATATTTTAAATTTCCTTAATTCCGGACAAATTTCAGTTAATTCTTGTAGATTTGGTTTTATAATATGGGGTTCTCCTTTGATGCCTTCTAATAAACTTTTTCCACTAGAATCTAAAACGAATTTAACATCCAAATTTCGATTATTTAAAATAATATCGCGATAAATTCGGTAATCTGAATTAGGAGGAATTGAACCAGAGAGAATGCAAAATGTTCCTACTTTTAGATTCTTTATTACAACATCTTTTAATCGATTTATTGCTTTCTTCTCAATTAAAGGGCCCTTATTTCTAATATGAGTTATGGTTTTACATTTTTTATCTATAATGGTCTTATTATTTCTTGTTTTATCGAGGAATTCAATAAGTTCATGTTCTATCTTATAATTCTCCAAAAACTTGGAATAAGTATCAATCTCATCTTTACCAATCAATGCAATAACTTTAATTGGGATATCTATTGAAGAAATTAATAATCTTATTCCAATTGCTACAGAAATTGCTTTTCCAACTGGAAAAATAGTAATATTTTTTGCTAAAAAGGTGCCACCAACATGAAATTTATCAATTTCAATAATTTCATCGATTGAAGGGTTTAATAATACTGAAATTATCTTGTTCATGATGTGACTACCTTAATTTTTTCTCTAATTCAATCTCATCTCGAATTTCAATATCATGAAAACCTTTTAATGGAATTTCTGGTTTTATTTCTCGATATTCTTTTATTTTATTAACATGAATTGCCCGTATTCGAAATCCTCGAGTTTGATAAAACCTTAAAGCATCTATATTATCATTTGTAGTAATAACAACTAGTTTTTCACATTTTCTATCTCTAGCAATTTTCTCAACAGCTTTCAATAATGATGTCCCAATACCCTTTCCTTGGATTAAGGCATTTAAGGATATTATCTCACATTCTTTATTATCAATTTTATAAGCTAATATTCCACTCCTTCTATTCTTAAAAATTGCAATTAAACACGGTAATTTTGAAATTTCATGAATCTTACCTCTCGTTATTATTATTGTTGATCCCCACTCTTTCTTTATAGCTTCAAGGATCCATTCTAAATCTT
>CAZIEC010000143.1:0-6510 GCA_964538145.1 uncultured archaeon | reverse complement strand
GTGGAATGGTAAATACTCCAAAAAGTGACCATTTTCTTTTATATTATGGAGCTGACACTTGATTCATAATCAAGAATATAATTTTTAATTAAAATTAGAGAGTGATAATAATTTTAGCAAGAAAAAAGTATAATTTGATCGGTCTATTTCTATTAGGATTCTTTGCCTTTAACTTGGCTTTAGGACTTGCGAGCGCTACATCAAACTCACTTACAATAGTACCACAAGTTTCTGGTGATGATTCTGATGATGATGGCATTGATGATGAGTTTGAACATTTAAATGAGAGGTCGGTCAAAATTAAGACAGGTACAAATAAAACGATCATTACATCGACGCAAGAGAATGCCAATGTAGAGAACGAAATGGAACTTGAGATCAGTTACGGTTCAAATGGTATTAGCATTAAGTTAGAATTTAATTCTGAACTTGAAGTTACTGCAGGTAATTCAAGCATTGAAGTTGAACTTGAACTCGAGTTTCAAATTGTTTTCAGCAAGATAATTGAATACGTGGATAAGAATGGTGATAATGTTTACAATTCTTCTATTGATGAATTAATACAGGTTGTTCCATTAGATTCTTGGAAGTTAGTTCATTACTTAAATTTAACTGTTGGAAATGGTTCTAAGGTTCATGTTCTTAGATTAGCCACGCTTAATAATATGTTTCAATTAAGTTTTTACATTGTAGAACAATTTGAGAAGATTAATAATACAATTGTGGCCCCTACAGAAGTGAAGTTTGATATCAAAATCATTAATTTTAACTATCTAAATTCCAGCTCACAATTAGCACTACATGCAAAGCTCGAATCTGAAAGTGAATATGAGAACGAAGAGCATACTCCAGATGAAGAACATGAATATGCTTCTGAAGAAGAGGGCGTTTTTACGACCTCAAGCAAGGGATATACAGGATTTTTCACGTGGACAAAAACTGCCTTAATTGATGGTGTAGAGAAGAATGTTACCGTGAGTCAAGTATCTAAAGATGAAGGAGATCCTAATAGTCAGAAGATCTACATTAACTATCCTCGAGGCACGATAATTATTCATGACCCTAAAGTGGGAATAGCTAACATCTTGATTTTGCCAACAGAATCTTTACTTCCATTGGTTTTAATTTTTACCATTATTGGAGTTGTCAGTTCAGCCATTATCGTTTTTACAGTGCTATACATGAAAAAGAGACCGAGATAATTTAAGATATTTTAATTCAAAATCTAAATTTTTTTTTATTAATGTTAGAAAATGCAAAAATTTTATAATTAAAAATATATAGAGAAATTTCTAAAATTTGAGAGGTATCAATGTTTAAGGAAATTAAAGCTAAGCATTTATATAAACAGGATTTTATAATTAAATTAATAAAAAGTTTTAAAAAAAATGTTTAAACTCAAAGCTCGCGTTGCATGTGTTATCTTTATCGGTCTAATAATGTTTAATCTAATGATAGGGTTAGCCAGTGCTAATTCTTTTTTTACATTGTCTTCTGGGGATCATGATGAAGATAATGATGGCATAGATGATCGGTTCGAGGAAATGAATAGAAGGTATCTTAACATTAGTTTCCAGGACAATGAATCCACGATTAAATCATTTTTAGCAAGAAACGAGAGCAAAGATCTCATTGAATTTAAAATCATTTTTGATGATGATGGATTGCAAATTATTACCAGATACGATTCTGAATATGAATCTTCAGAAGCCAATCATGATTATGAAATAGAGTACGCGGTTATATTTAGCAAGATTATTGAATACAATGATTCTAATGGCAATAACATGTATGATCCTGAACAAGATCAGAAGTTGAAGGAAATACATTTAAATTCCTGGAAGTCAATGGGGTTTTCAAATTACACTCATGATGGTTCTAATTATTACATGCTTTCCTATAGAACAACCAATAATATTTTTCGAGTAAAGTTCTATTTTGTAGAAGAATTCGAAAAAGCCAACAATTCTTTAATAACTCCTAATGAGGCCAAATTTGATATAATGATAAATTATTTCAACTATTCTAATCCTTTTTCCAAATTATCATTAAAGGTGGATTTAGAATCTGAGAGCGAATATAGCGAGGTGGAGGAAACTGAGGATGAAAAAGAAGATTATGCATCAGACGAGGAAGGCGTCTTAGCCAAATCTACAAATGGTAGCATCGGGTTTTTCACGTGGAGTAATAAAGCAAGAGTCGACAATGGTGTTTGGAAAAACATCACGGCAAGTCCTCTAATGGAGGATAATGAAAGCATGGAGAAAGAGATATTATACTTAAATTATCCGAGAGGTTTTTTCATAATACACGATCCAAAAATAGGAATCGTGCGCATATTTACGATTGAAAACCCGTTAACTGCAACTTTACTAATGATTTTAACAGTTGTCTTAGTCATAGGGAGCATAGCCGCACCTTTATACTATTTCATGCGAAAACGTGTAGTAGGAACGTCTAGATCCTCTTCTGAAATTTTAAGCGATGTGAGTGATAAAAATGTTCTACATGAAATTCTTGACCAAGACGCAAAATTAAAAGATTTACCTGAAGATATCAACATAACTGTAGTACCACCAGATTTCTTGGAAAAAGTTAATCAATTGAAAATGGACGAGGAAGAAAAAGAACAGTTCATTAAAGAAATGTTAGCATTAACTCCAAGTGAAATAGAAAAAATCTTGGATGACATGCTAAAAGAAAAAGATATTTGAGTTTAACATTAAAATATTCAAAATGGAAAACAATAAAGAATGGATGCTCAGTTATCTAAGGATGAGATCATCGTATTAAATATAATTAAGGAATATTTAGATAAGAATAGAGATTTTGATAAAGAAAAATTTTTTTCTCTCATAAGTTATCGCTTGAAAATGGCTAAAATCAATATTAACAATGAAGGGCTCAAGAGAATAATAAAATCCTTGATCGATAAAAACTTAATATTGGAAGGTTCCAAATTAACTAAGGATGATATTTTATCCAATGAGAAGCGACGAAAAATCTATACTTATATCTCACAAAATCCTGGTGTTTATTATAGTAAAATCGTTAAAGATTTAAACTATAGTAATCATGTAGTGATTTGGCACTTAAACATGTTGTTAAAGTTCAATTTTATCGATAGGATAGAATTCATGAACCATTTTCTTTATTATGATACTAATCAAGGTCCAGAAAGAGCAAAAATTCGATATTTAATTTCTTTAAAACCTTCAAAAAAGATTTTAAAATATCTCAATAATAAAGTTGAAGGTGTTGGGAAAACCAAGATGGCTTCAGATTTAAAAATTCATATTGAAACCATTGGAAAATATCTTGAAATATTAGAAGAACAAGATATTATTACAATTGAAAGACAATCTAAAAGAAAATTGTATCGATTGAATAAAGATAATTATTTAATACCAGAAATTATGGATCTAATTGATTAATTTTGATGAAGTAATCTTTTCTAATTCTTTGAAAAATCTAATTTTGTATAACTTATTATCTCTTTAAGCTAAGAAACCTAATGTTTTAAGCAGATGTTGTTAATATAACATTACCAGTAAATAATATTTATCCCTTAACGCAACGAAATCATTTTTCTTTATGAAAGTTTTTAAACGTGTAGTATATTAAATATTTATGGCTAATAGATGGGAAAATGTTAAGAGAGAATTTCTCAGTAAACATGGGATTGAACTACTTGATGAAGATCAAGCTGATTACAAGCATTTCATGAAAAAAGGAATGGTAGGCGGTTTAATTTTCACGTTGTTTGGAGTTGGGATATTAATCTTTATATTAACTGGACTTATTATTGGAACATTAACTTGGGATGTTTATACAATTGTACCACTTGTCATCATAACTGTCATCATAGTTTCATCAGCCAACAGTATGAAAAACAAAGCTTTGAAAAATGAAAGGGAATTTGCTAATTTTATTCTAGCAAAGAGAAAACCCATTGAACAACAAGGTAAAGAACCACCAAAATCTTTAATTTCAGCCGAAAATCAAGTCCAAGTGCCTAAAAAATCAAGTCAAAAAGATACGATGTTCTGTAGATATTGCGGAGCCGTAAATTATGCTGATGCTAAATTTTGTTCCACATGCGGAAAAAATTTAGAGTGATTAAATTAAGAGTCCTATTTTGTGATTATTGAGATAAATTTCATGTAGTTTTGTCTATTTAATCATGTTAGTTTATTATCAATCATCCATCAATCCCCATGATGAGAGAATTAATTAAATATTAAATTCTAAAAATTCATCCTTTTTTTCTAATCTTTAAAACGAAGCTTCTTTTTTTTCAGAATGATTAATAAAATTTTTTAATTTTCTCCTCTTTTTATCAGATATTCACATTGTTAACAAGATGATAATCGTGGAAAAGCTGGATAAGAACTTAAACTTGCAAAAATTAGAAGAAAGGATCTTAAATTATTGGGAAAAAGAGAACATATATTCCTTAATTCGCAAGAAAGAAGAAGGAAAGGAAGTATGGAGATTTATAGATGGCCCCCCATATACCACAGGCTCAATTCATCTTGGGACTGCTTGGAATAAAATTTTGAAAGATTATCTCATTAAATATAAAAGAATGAGAGGATATAGAGTAACAGATACTCCTGGTTATGATACACATGGATTGCCAATTGAAGTTCAAATGGAAAAAACACTTGGCATATCTAACAAGCAAGAAATTCAAAAATATGGCGTTGATAAATTCATAAAAAATTGCAAGAAGTTTGCTGAAAAAAACCTAAAAATAATGAATGAGCAATTTAAACGCTTAGGCTGTTATTTTTGGGATTGGGACAATCCCTACATAACTTTCAAGAATAGTTATATAGAGGGCATTTGGTGGACATTAAAGAAAGCTTGGGAAAATGGACTATTGTACCAATTTTATAGACCATTAAATTGTTGTCCTAGATGCGCTACCGCTTTAGCCAAGCATGAGCATGAATATAAAAATATAAAGGATACAAGCTTGTTTTTGAAGATTAAATCGGCAGATATGGAAAACACGTACTTCATAATTTGGACAACAACACCTTGGACTTTAGTAGCAAATGAAGCAATAATGGCAAATCCGCTGGTAGAATATGTAAAAATAAAAGTGGAAGATTTAAATGAATACTGGATATTATCCAAAGCGTCAGTTACTTTCTTACTTTCGGGTTCTTTAGGGTATAAATACAAGATTGTTGAGGAGTTTTATGGCGAAGAACTTGAAGGAAAGCGATACATTCATCCTTTAATAGAAGAAGTACCATATCAAGAAGAATTAGAAAAAGAATGCGAAAAAGTTCATACGATCATAATGTCAGAAGAGTATGTTTCTGCTTCAGAAGGAGTTGGATTGGTCCACACGGCGCCAGGGCACGGTCCAGAAGATTTTGAGGTTGGTGTTGCTAATGGAATTCCAATATTCAATCCGGTAAATATTCACGGAATTTATACGAAAAAGGCGGGAAAGTTTGCTGGAAAATTTGTCTTTGATGCTAATAAAGAAATATTAGATATATTGAAGAAGAAGGGAACATTAGTTTTAACAAGTGAAATAGAACATGAATACGCTCATTGTTGGCGCTGCGATTCTAAATTGGTTTATCGAGCAACAAATCAATGGTTTTTTAAAACAGAAAGTCTCGTTTCAGATTTACTTAAGGAAAATGAATCAATTTACTGGGTTCCAGATTGGGCAGGTAAGCGATGGTTTAAAAGCTGGTTAACGACACTCAAGGATTGGTGCATTTCTCGCCAAAGATTTTGGGGCATTCCCTTAAGCGTGTGGATATGTGATAATGAAGATTGTAAGGATATTACAGTTATAGGTTCAGGAGAAGAATTAAAGAAGATTGCTGGAACTTGTCCTGAAGATTTGCACAGACCTTGGATTGATGAGGTTACTTGGCAGTGTAAAAAATGCAACAAGGGAATAAAGCGAAGAATTCCAGACATTCTAGATGTTTGGTTAGATTCTGGTTCAGTAATGTGGGCAGCACAAGAAGTCTATGATGGACAAAGTCATTATGACACGTGGGTTCCAGCAGATTTCATATTGGAAGGTAAGGATCAGATTAGAGGTTGGTTTAACAGCTTATTATGCAGTGCAATGGTCTCATCTGGTCGTAAAAATTATGAAGCTTGTTACATGCATGGCTGGGTTCTAAGAGATAAGTTAAAATTAAGCAAGTCAAAAGGCACAGCTTTTTCACCCGACGATATAATAAATGGAACCATTGACGAGTTGAAAAGAAATAAGTCATACTCTAACATAAAAGGAATTGAAACTTTCAGATTTTATTCAATTGGAGGGACTCAACCAGGACGTGATTTAAATTTCAATGTAAAGGAATATGCGGACACTTACAAGGTAATAAATACTATTTGGAACGTATATGTATATGCAAATGAAAAGTTTCATTTAGCTGGTTTTGATCCGGCGAAAACAAAATATGATTTGAAAGATTTGGACAAGCTTGACTTATGGATTTTATCAAGAACACATTCCAC
>CAZIEC010000142.1:0-6544 GCA_964538145.1 uncultured archaeon | reverse complement strand
AGTAAAAATTGAATACAATGGCGATAAAGCTTATTATAGATTACACGGATTGGCTAGATCTTTGTATAAATATAAATATTTGAATGAAGATCTGGTAATTCTAAAGAAAAAATGCTTGGAATCAAAAAATAACGTGATATATGTGCTTTTTAATAATTATGAAATGTTTAATGACTGTAAAAGATTTTTAGATCTGCTAAAAACGGGAAAACTTGCAATCATAAATTGGGGTCCGAATGCAGTTGTTGAAAAGCTTCAAGTGAGCTTTCCAATAAAAAAAGAAGAATTGCTTACCAAATATGGTAAATGGTGGGTTTGGGTTAATCCAGATAAAAGAATGAGGATCGAACAACTCTTATTATCAATAAAAAAAGATGAAATTGAAAGCAAGAAAGAATTATTAACAGAAATAGAAAAAGTATTTCATGAATTTCATTACTCATGACATCATTTTTTAAGAAAGCAAAAAAATGATGATGAATTTTATAATTTAATAACAAATAATAAATGAAATTTGATAAATATGGTTGAAGAAAGCAATTGGAAAACCCATCGCCAGAAGTTATACGAGTTTCTTGAAAACTTGGAAGGCGAAATGAAATTAGAATCGTTAATGGAACAATTAGAGTATTCAGATAAGAAAGCTTTAATAAAAGATTTAAATAGAATTGCCAAAAATTTAAAAAGATCGGGGAAAAAATTATTAATTAATCCTCCTAAATGCAAAAAATGTGGCTATATTTTTAAGCTTAAAAGTGGTTCTTTGAAAGTTCCTTCGAAATGCCCCCAATGTCATGAAGAACGAATTGAATGGCCTACTATTAAGGTCGAATCCTGAAAATATTAATTTTAACAATTAAAATTAGAAATTTATTTTTTAACAATAAAAATAATATATTATAATATTACTGGAGAGGGCATGTCATTTCTCAAGAGGACATTTTCTCCTAATCCGACTTTATTTTCTCTCATCCAAGATTCTGACATGGATATATTTAACAAGGATCGTGTAGTGTCAGAAAAATCCATTAATTGCGTCATTTGTAATTCCTTATCCCATCTAGCAATGTTATATACATCATTTATTATTTTGGAAATATCTTGTAGATAATTCTTATCTATGTATCGATATTTTAATTTTTTATATCTATCTAAAATCTCTTTTAATATTGAGGGATTCTTCTTGATATCATCAAAATCTGGCATTATAATGAATCTATCCTTGTAAATTGGTGCTGAATGGGAAGAATAAATGTTGCTAATCTTGATATATCTTCCTGGAATTAAATTATATTGTTTTATCGTTTCAAGATCAGTTGTTACTACATTTTTAAAATTTCTAAAGCAACCAGTGATTTTAGCAATGTACCAGCCGTGTTTTTTTGAAACTATATTTAACTTCATTCTCAACTTTAATAATCGTAGTAACAACTTATAAATTTTTTTTTAATAAAAATTAGTAAATGCAATATCAAATAGATTAGAAATCATGATAAATACATCATTAAATAATAATTTCATTTTTTTATTTTCAATATTTATTAATGTGATTTATTAAAAGTAAAATTTAGGAGAAAAAATGAATAAACATCTCAAGTTTATCCCTCATTTTACAATAAGTATATTTTCAAGAAAATTTTAAAATAAAAATTTAAATTTACAATGTTTTTAATAAAGTTAATCGTGCCATTGAGCTAGCCTTCTTTCGCCTTCAATTTTCTTTAGATCTGTAATATCTTGGGTTACCTCTAAAGTACCAACGTATTTGTTGTTCTCATCTCTCACGGCAAAATATCGTATGTGGATGATACGACCGTTCATTTGGATCCAAAATTCTGCTACGTTCTTTTCTCCACTTTTGAATTTACTCAAGATTTCCTCGACCAAGTGGACGCTTTTAGGAGGATGGCACTTTTGAACCTTTCGACCAATTACGCCTGCGCTTCTTGGAAAGATTCTTTCTTTCGTTGCAGAATAATATCTAACAGTATCTTCCTCATCAATAAAAGACAAGTCAACCGGTAGATGTTTCAAAATCAAATTAATTTGCTTTAAAGTAAGCTTTCCAACATCTAAATCCAACATATCTGCTTCTTTTTTAACCTTAGTTTCTTCCAAGTGAATTTCTTTAGGTGTTATGGGCTTCCATTCAGTTCCAGGTTTCACCCAAGCATAACCAATTTCTTCTTCTCCTTGTCTAACTGTAATCCAATCTAATTCAGTGAATTTTTCCAACGTCATTGGAAATAAGATATTTTCCTCCTTATAAATGAGATCTTCTACTTTTGATAATAGTTCTTCGAGATTCGATTTATTTACACTCTTAAACATGCCTCGGATTTCATCATGAACTTCCCACATTACCTGTGGCGGGCCGGAAATCCCAATCTTTTCCAAAATGGGAAATAATTGGTTCTCAATTCTCGTATAATGAATATCTATTTTTGCCAATTCTTTAACGAGTTTTAACTTTTCATCTTCTGGAGCTTTTTTTATTTCACTAATTAATTCCAATGCTTTCTTATTTTCCATGCGATAAGTATGGATTGGATGACCCGGTATTGTTTCGGGCTTTTCTTGTAGGTCTAATGCGTCTTTAAATATCTCAACATGCAAATCGCACAGTTTCGTTATTTCTTCCGGTTTCAAAACACCCTCATCAATCAGTTCCTGTTCTAATTCGCCAATCTCGCCAGAACTAATATCTTCAGTGATTTCTTTAAATTTTTTCTTCAATTTTTCGACATCTTCGCCTTTATGAAGTCCTATAATGAGCTGTTTTAGTTGTTCTTTTCTTTCAGAATTAGAAATGGTTTTCAAACCTCCCGCTTTTTCTATCGATACTTTTACAATTTTCAAGAGCTCATCTAATTGGATATCAAGTAAGTCAGCAACATCTTTTAAAGTTGCAAATTTCCCAAGAGTTCTTCTTATTAATGGATTCTTTAATTTTTTTATCTTTGGAGATAATTTTAATAGATCATCATAAAGAGAGGGATATTCCTTGATTAAAGGAAGAATTTTTGTTTTTTCATCAATATTTATTTTTATCACCTTTTTATTTTTTTCCTATTCAATTTAAAGAATTCAATTATTTCAATAAAAAGTTACTCTTAACATGTTCAAAATCTCCAAACTTTTAATTAAAATGAAAAAATCTTGCCATAACTCTATTAAACACGAAATTTTCAGCTTATTTCATAAATTAAATAAAAATCATGATTTTTTAATTATTACTAACATGATAGCGCATTTAAAACGAGGTTAAAATAATTTCTACTACAATACATCAATAAATTTTAGTCTTCCTTATCGTAATGATTATAAAGTTCTTGAGCTAGCGTGGAAAACAATTGTTCAATGTTATTACCAAACTTCGCACTTGTTTCAAAATAATGAAGCGCTGATACATTATCTTTCATTTTATTTATCTCTTCATCACTGAATAACTTGTTTTCAGGATTAATCAAATCAACTTTATTTCCTACTAAAATATTAGGAACAATTCCAAGAATCTTTTCAACTTCTCCTTTCCATTTCAAAATATCATTAAAACTTTTTTTCCTCATTAAATCAAATACATAAATAATCCCTTTAGCGCCTTTATAAAATAACCGTCGAACCCACTTGAAGTGATATTGTCCTGCGAGATCCCAAACTTGTAAAGTAATTAAATGAGGAACCTCTGGAAGTTGAAGATACTTCACGAAAAAGTTTGAACCTATCGTTCTTTCAGCATTTGTTAAAAAACGTTTGCTTAAGTATTGTTGGATTATAGAGGTTTTTCCAACTTCTGAATCACCAACAATGCAGATCTTGTAAAAATACTTCGTTGAATGTGTCATGCTGAAATAAAAGATGATGTAAATTTGTTTTGTATTTTGAATATAGAAATACAATTATAAAAATTTAAACAATTAAGAAAAAGATTTAGGTTAAGATTGAAATGGGATTTAGGAGTTCCATCATAAATGATAACAAAATAAGTGATAAGTTTTATTTACCAAGTATTTTTATGATAAACTCAAATATTATATTTTTTCCCATGCTTAATCTTGATTATTTCAATCACCATTTCCTGAAAAATGGATTCTATTAATTAAATTAGGGATTTCCCCAAAAATTTTTCACATGTAGATTTTTTAAAAATTTTCATAATCGTAGGGATTATATCTATGTTCCTACAATGAGAAATCTTTTTTATTGGAATCTCATCAGACCCTCCACTAATAATGAGGGGTACGATCATGCTTTTTCGAAGCCCTATATCGTGAGAATACGTACGATCGTTTTGTTTCTTCCCGTGTTTAATGTTATAAACCACTTCTCCTTCCGTGCATATTACAATATCAGAACTTCTTGGATTTTTAAAATATCTTGATAACAAGTAAGGGTACAAAGGATAATCAAGAAATGCAGTTGCTTCGAACCATTCGTTGATTCCATGATATTTACCGTCTAATACTTTTTCTGTGAGTGAATTTAAGGGATAATCAAATATTTTATCATGATCTCCTTCTAGTACATATCTTACTTTTAATTCTTGGCCCTTCCCTTCATATTCTATAATACCATTTTCAATCTTATCATCTTTTTTCATTTTTCTCCTTAAATGAATCATTCCCTTTTCGGAAGTGTTATCATCATCAAAATAATACATGCGCTTAATGCCGTCCAAATTGAAAAGCGTTTTTAATAAATTAACTTTCATTGGACCGTAATGTTCAAGTTCTTTCAAAGTTGGTTTCATCCAAATTGATTTTCCCTCTGAGGATCTTGCTCTAAAATACAAAAAACCCACGCCACCAAACTCAGCAATATTTATATTCGCATTCTTAATTCTCTTATTGCTATAATTTAGTAATCCTTCTGTTTTTAAAAGCGCCTTGGGATTACTTGATCTTTTTCCTTCGTAATTTCCATGATCCGATGTTATTATTATCAGCGTGTTTCTATAAATGTCTAATTCCTTTAACTTTTTGATGAGAATCCCTATTAATTGGTCATAATGAATTAAATTATTAATATAACTAATAGAGTTATTCCCTTTTAAATGAAATAAAACATCAGAAGAAAAAAAGTAGAGTACATTCACAACTGGGATTTCCTTGCTTTCAAAAAAATCCTTAGGTCTCTTTAATATAGCAATTAGTTTTTTAACAAAAAGCGTATTTGTCCAACTTAAAATTTTTTCTGGATGGAGAGCAGACTTTAGAGCTAAATAATAAGCAATCAATTTCCATTTTTTTTCAGGAAAAAAATATTTTGTCCCTCGATTAATGAATTGCCCGATGCTTGAAGTATTATTTTCTGGAAAATATTCGAATAATGTCTTGCAATTGTTTCCAATGTCTTCATTTAATTTGTATATTTGAATTTTTTCATCCGAGCCTGCTGAGCCATAACTTCTTAAAATTGGAGGACCATAACTTCGATCCATCCAATTAAAAGAAGGAATGCCATGACAATCCTCATTTAGATAATCTCCTGTATAAGTGCCGGTCATGATTGAAACTTGAGTTGGATAAGTAACAGATGGAAAATCACAGATGCAATTATCAGAATGTAAACCGTTATTCATTAATATTTTAATATTTGGGAGGTATCCGTTCTCGATAAGGGAGAAAAATTGTTTGGCTCTAATATTATCCATTATTATGAAAATTAGATAATCAATACCGGTCATTCTAAAAATCTCATTTAAATGTTTAAAATATATTCTTAATTCTTGACTATTTTTATCTTTTTAATAATAAAGTAATTATATATAATTCCTAAGATTAATTGTTTTTATATTCTTTCCTTGAAAATTGATCATATTTATTAATGACAAAAACAAAGAATATGTATGAATAATGAAATTGAATACAAGCGATCATACACGCTTATATTTAATCTTTTTTATCTATGTGAGGGATTCAGCCAAGGAATTCCCTTCCTCTTATGGCCGCAGTATTTAGCCAAGATTTTAGGTGGTTCATACAATATTGCTTTATGGTTAATTGTATATTCAATTGGAAACATTCCTTGGGCGATCAAAGTAATCGTAGGATTAATTAGCGATAAGGTAGGCTCTAAGAAATATGGTCATCGATTTCCATGGATATTTAGTTTTGGAACATTTGGAGGTATTTGGTGGATATTGATGGGGCTATATCTCCCAATAAAAGATATTTATCTGTGGTTAGCAATATATTACTTTAATACTCAACTAGGAATGGCTTTTTCTGATACTGCGCTTGATGGATTGATATTAGATGTTACTCCTAAGGAAAGACTTGCCAGAGTTCAGGGTTATACATGGACGGTGATGTTTCTTGGTTATGGTGTAGGAGGAATGGTGCTAGGGCTAATATTTTTATCGTTAGATATGATGCCAGTATTGTTCATTCTCACTGGAGTCTTGATGATCGTTTCAAGTGCTTTAACACGAAAAGTTAAGGAATATCCCCTTGAAGAAATGACTCGCAAGGAATTTGGGAAAGAATTGATTACCATTGTCACTAAAAAGCGAAATTGGAAAGCTTTTGGTTATAATTTCTTT
>CAZIEC010000141.1:5597-6663 GCA_964538145.1 uncultured archaeon | reverse complement strand
TTGCTGTTATAACTGGATTATTTCTAGCAAGTCATTTAATAAAGAGCACTGATCAAAGAACAAAAATAAGAGGTTTTTTTCTATTATCAGCATTCTTGCTTCTTACAGCTGGAGCTGCATTAGATTCATTTAGCTGGACCAATCTTATCATAATTGCAATAATAAGAACTCTATTAATACTCAGTTCAATTGCGTACTATTTTGGTTTCTTTTTACCAGAAAGAATTGCTAAGTTGATAATTAAAGAATAATTTTTTTCTAACTATTTTTTTTAAATTTTTTCTATCAAGACAATCTTTTTTTTTCAATTTCTAAGTGATTATTAGAATAATTTAATACCTATCCGAATTTTAAAAATGTATAATAATTCATGATTTATAATGGGGTTTAATGTGAGCGAGAAATTTTTTTGGTGGACAGATGAGCAAGTAGCGTTATATGAAAAAGTAAAAAAATTTGTTGATGAAAATTTTGAAGAAGCAGAAAAATATTTCTGGAAAAGAGAATTTCCTTGGCCATTAGTTAAAAAAGTTGCAAAAGAAGGTTATTTTGGGGTAGGTGTGCCTAAAAAATATGGCGGCACGGAATTAGGAGCAACAGGTAGTTGTATCGTCGCAGAACAACTTGGTAGATTATATGCTGTAGGTCACGTGTTTACTGTAAGCATGTTAGCAGGTTTAGAACAAATCTTAAGGTTTGCTACCGAAGAACAAAAAGAAAGATGGCTCCCCAAGATTGCGAGTGGGGAAGAATTGGGTGCTGTTTGCATTACTGAACCTTTTGCTGGGTCTGATGCTGCAAATGTTTTTACGACTGCTACTAAAGATGGGGATGAGTGGATAATAAATGGAAAGAAACGATTTATCACGGGTGCTGGAGTGTCTGATAGATATTTCATATATGCTAAAACAAGTGATGATCCAGCAGTTAGAAAACAATATGGGCACATTACGGCTTTTGTTGTAGAAAAAGGAACTCCTGGATTTACCTTAGAAAAAATAAATCCTTTAATTGGATTTGATAATGTTCCTAATGGCTATCTAGATTTCGATCACGTGAGAATTCC
>CAZIEC010000141.1:0-5497 GCA_964538145.1 uncultured archaeon | reverse complement strand
ACTAATTTCTTTTTCTTTATTTATTTTAATTGCAATTAATTTCAAGTCATCCTCATAATCAGGATCTTCCATGATAAAGTAAAAGATACTATTATTAAAATCAAAACCGACTTCCATTTGGCTGCAATCATCAGGCAATTCAATATTTAAATTCTCGGGAGCATTTTTTTGAACTATTTTATAAATAATATCTTCAATTTTTCTCTGTTTACTCCTTGATTCTTTCAATTCCTTGAAATCAAAATTTTCTAAGTCGTGAGCAATTTGTTTATTTATTTCCCACCACTCATTAAATAAAGAACTTAAACTTTCTTCTACCATGATAAATTAAACTTTTCAAATTCAATAAATATTGTTATTAAATCAATGTTAAGTTTATAAAAATAAAATTGTATTCATTAAGAAATATAAATTAAGTCTGTATTCAAATAAGATTTTTAGTTTGTCTTAAAATTATTTCAATTATCATCCGAACAAATATTTTAAACCAAAAATTTCCTAAAATCTTTTAATTGGAAAAAAATAATAACTTTAATATAAAATAAACATGAATTAAGGAGGGAATAAAAATGGACATTCAACTTCCTAACCCTAAACTTAAAGGAATAAAAAGTTTAGAAGAATGCATCTATGAGAGAGAGAGTGTACGCAAATTTAAAGATCAATCAATTGAACTGGAAAAATTATCTCAATTAATGTGGGCCGCTCAAGGCCTAAAAGGGCGAAAAAGAACCGTTCCTTCAGCTGGAGCCACATACCCCCTAGAGATTTACCTTATAATGGATCGAAAAAAATTATATCACTACTTGCCAAAAACTCATGTTCTTGAGTTTATCAAGGAGGAGGAAAATTTATGTAAAAATTTAGCAAGCTATTCTTGGAATCAAGATTTCATGTGTCAAGCACCTTTAATTATTGTAATCTGTGCTCAGTATTCGAGAACTTGCCATAGATATGGTGATAGGGGTATCAGATACGTTCACATGGAAATTGGACATTGTGCTCAAAATATTCATTTACAAGCCGTTTCTTTAGGATTAGATTCCGTGCCCATTGGTGCATTTGATGATGAAAAGTTAAAAAGGTTATTAGGCGTTCCGGAAGAGATAGAAGTTTTATATCTCATTCCAATTGGATATAAACGCTAATTAAGCAATTTACTTTAAGCTTTGAAATTTTTTATTTATTAACTATCTAATGATAATAATCATGAACATTTGAAAAGGAACACGTGATCTACTTTAAGCAAACTAAGGCAAACCTATATTCATTATTACTCAGATCCAAATCTACCTTAGAATTGAATGCTGTTGCTAAAACTTCAATCCCTACAGCTTCCATTGAATAACGAATTTGCTTTGGAAACCTACAAGGTTCTCCATCTATATAAGAACACGGTTTATTTAGTTTGATTAAGCAAAGTCTACATGTTCCTGCCCATAAAACTAATTTTTTTTCAAATTTAGGCGCGTGTTCTTTAAAAAAATTATTTAGTTCCTTTTCCAACCCGTCCATTATTTTACTTTTTTGAGAAGTTAAATCTTGATAGTATAATTCTAGTTTTATTCTTAACTCGCTTTTCGTGGGATGCTTTAACTTCTCATTCTTTATATATTCTTTTATCTCAAATGCAGAATAGACTAAAAAGAATCTCTCATATTTTTTGATTTTCTTTTCTAAATATGGCGCTACAGGCGGACATGACCAAGACTTACCATAACTAGGACAAGTAAATGATTTGCTCACGCAGTATTCTTGTACTTTTTGATTAAAAACTATATCTTTTAAGAAGATCTCTTTAAATGGCATTGTTGGAACCATAAATGGTTTATAATCATTGATATTATTAAATATATAGTTAATCAGCGTGCATGATTTATTAGATTTCTCATTATCATATAAAAAAAAAGAGAGTATAATTATAATAAAAAATTATTAATAAATTTAAGATTTTTAATATTTTCCATACTTAAACACTGCTTCAGTCATCGCTTTAACATTTTCTATTTTAGCATCGCCCATTCCATTGAACTCTGTAGAAACTATAAAACCTCCTCCAGGTTTAAATTTATCAAAAAGTTCTTTGATGCGATCTTCAACTTTTTGAGGAGTTCCACTTATTAATAAAGATGAAGGCATTCCTCCAGCGATACAATATCTATCTCCAACTACCTCTTTTACTTTTGAGAGGTCAGTCTTATCAAACCAAAGAATTACCTTCCCTTCTGGAAGTTCTAATAAAGTTTCTAACAGATGTTCATATCTGCCCTGAAAACTCATTAAGGGTGTAAATCCAGCATCGACTAATTCATTTACGATTTGTTTTATGTAGGGAAAATGAAATTCCTTATATTTCTCTAACGACAAGTACGTATTATACCAAATTGGGCAAAATACACGCCTTGAACCAGTAACATCTCTTGATATTGTCCCGGTCATTTTACCTACGGCGGCTAATACTGGTGCTAACGTCTTACAAGCTTCTTTAACTTTATCAGGCATTCTATAAAGGTCTAAAGCTAAAGTATCAAAATCTCTAAAAAATGCTCCTATAAAATCTAAAGGGTTTGGTGCTAATGCATAATACCATGGCAACCACGCTTCTTGTTTCATTTTTGTTACGAATTTAGTTAAGAAACCAGGGAATTTAGCTACTTCTTGACCCATTTTTAAGAGTGAGCCTACAGCTGTAGGTGAACTAAAGTTCTCCAAATTCTTATAAGCTCTCGGAATGACTGTCGATATTAAGAAATCAAACAGGTTCTCAATAAAAGCGTCATATTCTTCAGCTTTCATTACGGGTTTTTCCATTACCCATTGAGATTCTCCGTTTTCTTTTAATTCTCTTCCAGGCATTTTTGAATAAACATCTGCCAAAATATCATGAGATGCACCTCCTGCTAAAACAGAAGAGACGGCCACTCCAATTGCTAAATCTGCATCATAACCCGCTAGAGCCAATCCTAAAGGCACGCTTTCAAACGAACGATGGAGACTTAAACCATCCCAATTAAAGTCCCTTGCGAATTTAGTTCCAACTTCAATATATTTATTGTTATCAAAGAACATGTCATGGTAAGTTACTCCAGCATACTTAGCAGGAAAATAAGTAGTTGCTATTGCTATAGGAACTCTATCAGGTTCTTTTGCAGCCGCTGCAGTTTCTAATCTTTCTACCTTTCCTTTAAAAATTTCTTCACTATTATCCATTTTTTTAACCACCCGATACCCAATTTTTAATTATTTTTACACCTTCCATGGCATCATTGACCCATGCATCTGCCCCGACATATTGACAAACTTCTTCATCCATTCGTTCACCACCAACAATGACTTTTACTTTTGACCTTAAATTCTCAGCATTAATTGCGTCAATAGTTTTTTTCGTTGGTTCTATTGAAAGCGTGAGTAATCCACTTAAACCAACTACATCTGGTTCATACTCCTTAATAGCATCAACAAATTTCTGAGCAGGAACATCTACTCCAAGATCAATGACTTCAAATCCCTCAGCCTTCAAAAAATTGATTGTAATATCTTTTCCGATATTATGAATATCACCTTCAACAGTTCCAATTAATACCTTTCCTTTACTTTCACCTTTTGCTCCAGCAAATTTTGGGAGCAATAAATTCATCGCTTCAGTAAAGATTTCACCTGCCATTATAAGATCCGTTAAAAAATAAGTTCCAGCATCGGATTGATTGCCTATTTCAGCCATACCCTTTCTCAATGCTTTAAGAATTTCATATGGATCCTTCTCAGCCTCTAACATCTCTTTTACTAAATCGAGAACCTTTTTCTCTTCAAGATCGGCTACTGCTTTAATTAATTCTTCCATGTTAATATATCTCTTATTTTATTTTTTTTCCTCTAAATGATTATTGATTATTGAGGTGACCTAATTAGATCTTATCTAATATTTAAATTTAATCTCAATAATTTATTATTAGGAAACCTTACCTAATCAAAAAAATATTAAGAATTAGGTGTTTTAATAAATCTTATTAAAAGAATAAGAAGGTCAGTTAAATATTTGTATTTTCAATTCATTTTCATTATTAAATTTTGATATTACGATTTAAAAAGCAATATATTACTCATTTCAAGCACTTAAATATCAACATTTTTTTTTAAACGATTTAACTGCGCTAACAAGAGCTTTAACATTGTTTACTGGAGTATCTACAGTAATTTCGCATTCTGGAGCGACCATATAATTTGGCACGCTTTCACTTTCATTAATTGCTTGATGTACTGCTTGAATTATCATGCTTGGAGTTCCTCTGGGAAGGAGTTTAACATGATCTATATTTCCAGCAACTCCAATCTCATAATTAAATAATTTTAGAACTGAATTAATATCAAGAAATTGTCCAATACTTACTGATTTCAAGTTTTTCATGTTTAGAATGAGATCCACATTTTCTAGTAAGTGATTATAAACTTTTCCACATGTATGTAAGATATTAAATTCATATGTTTTGAAAATATTTGAAAGATAATTAAAACTCAAATATTTTGCAATTTTTGGGGAAACTAATTGAATATCGTGCTCACAAATTGTTAAAATCGAAGCTCCAGCATCTTTTAACAATTTTACATATTCAATGATTATCTGAACCGATTTTTGAATTAATTCATGAATAATTTTCTTATTTAAGCTCATTAATCTAAAAAATTTCTTATAAGGCATTAATTGGAGACTAAATGTTAGTGGTCCAGTCATGAACGCTACAACAGGGACATTAACGCTCTTTGCTAATATTTTGGTACCTTTTATCATCGTATAAGTGCTAGTTGTATTTAAAAAATCGGGAACTTCCAAGAGATTAATATCAGCTTCTGATTCAATTAAATGTTTTTTTATCCAAGGACTCTTATCATGAGGATAAAGAACTTTAGCACCGCACGCTTCTGCCACTGACCAGCTTGGTTCTACTTGAATGGTTGTAAAGTCATAATCATATAATTTTAGAGCCTTAAGATGAGCTTTAGCTACTTTTTCAGCACTTTTATACATTTCATTATAAGATAAACCATTAATGAAACAAGCATGATCGCCAATCATTGGAAATATGGGTGGGCGATCAACTTGTTCACCTTCAAGACAATTAAATACTCTCTCTATAGAATTTACGCTCATGCACCTTCCATTCTATATAAGGACCTATTTTTTCAATTCATTTAATTTTTTTATTTAATGATGATTCATGAAAGAAGCAATTTATAATAAAAAGATTCATGTTTCATTAATCATTTCTTTAAAAAATTGAAAGATTGCAAATATTTTTATATTTATCTCTAGTTCTAACATTTTCATTAAAATTATTGGATCAAAAATCAATAATTATAAATTAGTGGAGTTTTTAAAAAATATCAATTAATTTTAAAAGGTTTAAAAAATGGAAGATGAAGAGATTTTAAATAAAGAAGAATTAGAATTGTTTTATGAGGTTTTTTTTAAAAGAATAATGGACATAATGAAAAAGCCAAC
>CAZIEC010000140.1:4741-6665 GCA_964538145.1 uncultured archaeon | reverse complement strand
TATAGTTGTTGTTTAGTCTCCAAAACTGAAGCTCGCATCAAGCGGGAATAACTCGGGATCGCAAATAAACCAAAAATTATTAATATTGTTATTAAATCTCTATTTATCAATTCAGTAAATATTATGACAAGAACTAAAGTTGGGAAAGCTAATGAGAAATCAACAATACGCATTAATATTGCATCTACTTTTCCACCATAATATCCAGAAATAGTTCCCACAACAATGCCTCCCAAAGATGCAACGATAATTGTTAGAATTCCAAAAGTTATTACTGTTCTACTCCCCCATATTATTCTTGAAAAAAGATCATAGCCATACGCAGTCGTTCCCCACGGATGTAATTCAGAAGGGAGAGTATAAGGATCGCCAATATCAATTGCTTTTGCTATATTTACGACATATTCTAATGGATATTTAGCTATCCAAGGTGCATATACCGCCAAAAAAACAATAAATAAAACTAAAATCATTCCAATAAGAGTAAGTGGTTGGGTAATTAATCTTCTGAAAAATCTCCTCTTTGATTTAATTTTTTCAATTTCATATTCTTTTTGAGAGTATATTGGATCACGCCAACCTGGAATGAGGAAAAATTTAAGATATCTAAAAAAATTATTTTTTTTATAACTGTTCTTTTCCCTTTTAAGTTCTTTAATATCTGAAATTTCCATTTCCATCATCAATAACTCAAAAATTTTTAAATTCTATCAATATACAATTCGGGGATCGATAATAGTGTATAAAACATCTGCAGTTAAAGTTCCTGAAAGAATTATAATGCTATCTACAATAACTATACCAACAATTACAACGTAATCGCCACTTTGGATTGCATAAAATAAATACCATCCAATTCCTTTATAGTTAAAAATTATCTCAATAAAAAGAGATCCCACCAAAAGAGATGCCACTAGGCCAACTATTTCGTTACTAGTGGGAATTAATGCATTCCGTAAAGCATGTTTGTTAATAACTTCCTTTTCTTCCACACCCTTTGCTCTGGCAGTTCTTATATAATCTTTTCTCATGACATCTAACATGCTTGCTCTAGTCTGACGTGTAATGCCTGCCAATGATACGATAATTAAACTAATAGAAGGTAAAATGAGATGAACGAGGGTATCTTGAAGGAGAACTTGATCATTAAATAAAAAGGCATCAATTAAACGAAATCCAGTCAATCTGTTAATATACCTTATAGTAATCGAATTTGCAGAACTTGTTTCAATATTTATAACCCCATAAGTGAATACATTTAATATGTGACTCATGAAGTATTGTATCAATGTTGCTAGGAAAAATACTGGAATACATACACCAAGCATTATAACACCACGAATAATACCGTCTTGCCATCTATTTCTGTGTTTAGCGGACATAACCCCCAGCTTAACAGAAAGAAAAGGAACTACTATGATTGGTATTATTACCAACTCAATAGTTTTTGGTAATAATTGGGCGATTAATGTTGTGACGGGTACTCCATCAGCAACAATATAGGAAGTCCCCCAATTTCCCTGAAAAAAGTTTTGAAGGTATATTATAAATTGTTCGAATATTGGTTTATCTGCTCCTATCCTTTCCCTTTCCTGAAGATATACTTCATAAGGTACTCTAGGATCAGAACTCATTTTATTTAAAACAGGATTAACTTGCATCAAGTGTGTTAAAAAAAATGTAACTACTAATACAAAGAATATCATTACAAACATAAATAAGACTCTCTTAACAATATACAGCAACATATTTTTACTTTTTACCATTTTCATCAACACCTACTTTTTACGTGCTCAAGAACAGTAATTTCTCTTTTCCAGTTAATTTCCTACAAGCGCTTTATATATTTTTTTCTAAGCATCTATATTATTTAAAATTAATCATTATCATAGTTTATTTTTTCTTCGAAGAATACTTAAACTTT
>CAZIEC010000140.1:1927-4641 GCA_964538145.1 uncultured archaeon | reverse complement strand
TTTTATAAAAAAAAAATTGAAATAAAAAATGAAAACTAAACGAATTGTTGCATTTGGAGTTTTGATGCTTTTTATTGTTACTCCATTTTTCGGTTTAGTTTCTTTTGCGAAAGCACAAAACACATCTCAAACTACAGAAAACAGTTTGATTTATGGCGCCATTAATGCAGTTCCAAAATCGTGGGATCCAGCAACCTCTCAAGCTGATCTAATGGGTTATATTAAAGGAATGGCAATTGAAACTCTCCTCTGGCAAGATACTAAGGGAAATTTTCATCCCCTACTTGCCGAAAGTTGGAAAATACATCCAAGACCTGATGGAGTATCAAAAGCAGGGCCTAATGAAGGAGGAGTTGCAGCCATAGAGTTTAATTTAAGAAAGAATGTAACTTTTCATGACGGTTCTGAATTTAATGCTTCTGTTGCGAAATGGAATATCGATAGGGTAATATATATATCTGGTTATGAGAATTATCAATGGAATAACATTCATTGGATGGATCCCGCACCTTATGTAGATAGGTTTATTCCTACATGGAATTTATCATGGGCTATAAATGACCCTGAGATTTCCTTTATCGATACAGCCGCTTGGGCATCGATTACTGATGGGGCTTATATTAATTATACATCAAGAACTGGTGTTGGTGAAGGAGAAACTAAGGATTACTATATTTGGTTTGATAAAACTGGAGATGGTTCTGCAGATCCTGCCCCTCCTGGCAGAACGGCTATTTATGTTAATATCTCAGCAGCTATTTCTCAACAAAATGTATCTGAAGCATTAGCCGCTTCGATTGGAGCAATAGATGAAATTTCTGTTTCAAGTACAGCTGACAATGTCACAATAACAAATAAAGTTGATGGAGATGTTCCAAATATTGCCGACGTTAATTCAAGTCTGGCAGTGAGTACCCTTTCAGACGGTATCATTCGAAATCCTTTTAAAACCATAAATCCTGAGTTCATTCCAGTAATTAATTCAACAATTGTCGTAAGTAAGTATGTCCTTAATGTTACTTTCAATAAATGGTATGTAGATTTGGGACAATTTACCTGGTATGGAATGATCTCTCAAAAAGCTTATGGTCCTTGGTTCAACAAATCCATACCTGGATATGGAGATGTTCCTGATGCTCCTGATGGAACTCCCTTCCCAGGACACATGATCGGAACGGGCCCCTATAAATTTGAATCTGTCGATTTTGTCGTTGATGCCATGGCTCACTCAACTAAATTTGAGAATTATTGGAACAGAACAGCATTAGAAGCAGATGGACTCTTTTCTGTTACAGATCTTTATGGTAGATTTTATGCAGATCAAACAGCACGAGGAAATGCATTATTAGCCACTGATATTGATTTAGTTAATTCCATGCTCCAAGATCCCGCTCCTATTGCTGATGTTAAGGCGTCTCCGTATTTAAACTATATCCCAACTGTTCCCGATGCGAGTGTAAACGTTGTAAGCATGCTAAGTGCAGAAGCTATCAATACACCACTAGCGGACCTTGGAGGCCAAACGATAAGAGAGTGGTTTCCAACCAGTGATTTTTGTACAAAGACTTTAGGTTTACCCTCCGGAACACCATATCCCGAGGGAATAAATAAAACTGTTAGAAGAGCTCTTTCTTATGCTTACGACTATAATGGCTTTTTAGCGGCTACTTATCCTGAAACTAGTGGTGGGGGTATATATTGCTGGAGTCCTTGGGGAATGAGCAGTCCATATACCAATGAAAGTGCCGTTTCCCATCCTGGACCCGATCCTGACCTTACAAAAGCTAGAACAATTTTGCTTAATGATCCATATTATAATGCTCTCGCCACTGCAAGAGGATTATCTTTAGCTAACACGACTGATGACTGGGTTTCTGTTGCAAAATCTAATCCAATGGACTCATTTACCTTCTTAATTTATCCCGGCTCAACAACCACTCCATTTTTGAGAGAAGCTTGTGAGGCTCTCGGTTTTGCATTAGATGTTCATGAAGATGCAGCTGTAGCTGGTGAATTATGGACTAAGTTTGTTGCAACGGGGAGAGCTTGCATGTATGACATGTTTTCATATGTATATCTAATGGATCCTTTAGACCCTGCCAGATATGGTATCTATTGGTACTCATCCTCTGCAGCTAAACCCCCTGGATGGGGATTTAATTATGCTCATTTAATGAATTCTACTGTAGACGCTATTTTTGCAGATGCAGAGTTCCTAGCAGATAAAAAAGCCGCATATAATGAGTTAGCTGACATCTTGATAAATAAAGAGGTTCACTCTCTATATGAAAGCCAAGGATATATGGGAATGGTACTTAATGCTGGATTTCATTATGCATCGTGGGCAAAAGAGGTTGGCGGTCTTGCAGGTCCCGGAATTGCTATTTCTGGAATTGGAGGATCAAGAATTAAAGCCACTACCTTACCACCAGCAATTCCAGGATTTCCAATAGTACCAATGCTATTGATTATGATAACTGCTATTACAAGCATAATTTATGTCATTATACGCAAAGGAAAAGAAATCTGAATAAAAATCTGAATAAGAAATAAATCAAAAAATCAAATATCAAAACCCTTTTTTTTTTATTTTTTTTTTACTTGAAGAGATAAAAAGACTGACTAGTTTAATCAGATATATTAACATGCAATAAAGATGAAATTATTAATTAATATACTCTCTCTTTTCTCTTTATGATAAATTTTTTAAGGAA
>CAZIEC010000140.1:0-1827 GCA_964538145.1 uncultured archaeon | reverse complement strand
ATCAACCATAAAGAAGCTTTTATACCATAAGCAGGAATATCTTCTTTATATGTTAATGCGAAGGAAACAATAAAAAGGAGGAGAAATGGTGCGAAGAAATTTTTAGAAAATGATAAATAAGGCCAAATTAATAATGTTCGGTCCAATTCAGTCCTGTGGATCCATTCTCCATATTGATTAATCATTACCGTATTTGCTATTATTCCATAAAAACCTAAAATAATTATCGTATAAGCAATAAATACGCCTCCTTGTCTACCCCAATCAATGCTAATCCTTTTCTTCCGTTTTCTTATTTTTAAATCTTGTCCATTTTCCATATTTTTTTCTGACATTTGTAATTCACAATAAAATTTTTAATATTAATCATATGGTCATTTAAATAGATTAAAACTCTTAATTTCAAGTGAACACGAAAAAATTATATCCCAATTATTATGAAAAAATATGAAACATCTTATTTAAGTATGAATGTCGCTTTAAGTAGCTAATTGTTTTCAATTGAAAAAAAATATCACATAAACCCCATATTATTAAACAGATAAAAATATTCATGCTAAATGAATTTTTAAAAATCCTTATTTATAATGTTTATTAAAATTTTAAAACATTAATTAATAATGTGTTTAATCTTTAGAAAAAATCATCTCAGAAAAAAAATTATCTAATTAAGGAAAAATATTAATACAAAAATTCGTTCTATGCTAAACTTTGATTTCTAACATCAACATATTCTTCTATTTTGTTAATTAATTCATCGATCCGGTTCATATCATCTATCACAATAGTAGTCGCTCCATTTGGGCAGACCATTTCACACCTGCCGCAACCTAAACATCTTGTTGGATCTACTTTAGCTTTTCCATTAATTATTTTTCGTCCCTTAAAAACGCAGACAGTAAGGCACGTTCCACATCCTTGACAAAGGTCTTCATTAATTTTCACAGATAATCCTTCAATCCGGGAAAACATTGTTAAATTAGCATTTGGACCATATGTTAGTAGTTTTCCATTAATACAACAACATGAACAGCAAAAACAACTAGCTAAGAAATGACCCGTATCTTTAACTTCATTTCCCTCTGCTTCACCCATGGATCTTCCCAATACAGGAATTAATCCATCAGCAATAGCTTTTCTTACGCGCTCTAAAGCTTCTTCTTTTGTTGCTACATGGTATTTTTCTTCATTGTCAAGATTCATTTGCAGCGTATCATCACCCATGTACATGCAACCTAAAGAGTGATCATGGTTTTGACAATCACTAAAACGTCTACAAAGGCAATAATTCATCATTACAATATTACTTGCTTTTTCTATAAAATGTTTGAAAACCGCATATGGAATGATCATGTTCTCATATTTACCTAATGATTGATTAATTGGTATGTACGCACCAAATTCTTTTTTTCGTGATATTAACTTTACAGTTCTTTGAAACGGAGGTAATTTTAATAAATTAAATGGATGCTTGAATTTTTCGTTATATGATTGAGCAGTTAAAAATTTGCGTGGTATTCTTTTTTCTTTATCATTTTCATAAATGTAGTCTATATAATTCAATTTGAATTTTCCTTTATAGTCTTTACGTGGAACATAATGAAATCCCAGATCTTCTCCATTTAAAAAACGTATGGCCAATTTTGGATTTTTAATTCTTATTTCGAGGTCAGGATTTTCTATTTTTTTCCCTATTTCATAAGTATAATCATTCTCTGTAAAGATTTGATAACCTAGAATTCCACATACATTCCACTGAAGGATTACCTTTCCCCCAAAATCCTTAATGTCTTGTTTAAAAATTGAACTTCTCCTGGCTATTCGCCC
>CAZIEC010000139.1:0-6685 GCA_964538145.1 uncultured archaeon | reverse complement strand
CTTACTGAAGGCGTGAGAATTAAGAGAAAGATGATAATGTTCGCATCTGGCATCATATAAATTCCAGGTAAAAATATGGACGGAATTGATGTGAGAATTATTGCTCCAATTGCAAAATCTAATTGGTCAATAATCCAAAATGGTTCCCCGCTCTTAAAATTAAACCTCCTTTTTAAGAAAGAACCCATTAAATCTCCTAATGCTGCACCATAAGAACAAAGAACCACTCTTAATATTAATACAAGAAATCCAATTGGTAAATCTCCTCCAATAAAGTAAAATTTATAATACTTGATATCAGAATATAATGAATATATTCCCATTTTAATGCCAGAAAGAGGTATGGCTTGAATTAGTGGCCACAATAAGATAAAAAGACCAAATATTCCTAATGAAATCGGAATACCAAAATATAATGGTCCTTTAATCAAACCTGAAATTGTTTTATGGTCTCCAAAAATTCTTTTACCATCCCTCCATAATCGCCCCTTATCGATTGGGGTTCCACCTCCCATTATAACCATTCCAGCATTGGAAAAATAACCAGGTACTATGAATAACAAGCTAAAAATTAATGTTGCAATCCAATCAGGCCAGGAGTAAATCATGGAGATAATTAAAAAATTAATGAAGAGAATACCACAGAAAATTAGTGCTAAAATTTTAGCAATCTTAGTATGCTTTTTTCTTAATTGATCATCCTTTCCTTTTTCCGACATGATGATGCTTTTTAATCTAGCTTTGAGATTTTAAGAAAAAAATTAATCATGAAAATTAAATTTTCACTTTTAAATTCCAATTAATAATATTTTAATAAATGTTGGTTTGTTAATAATGAATTTTTAAAGCACCGACATTAATATTATTAATTACAGCAAAGATCATTGGTAAAAGATTTTCTCATGAAAAAACATGCAATAGTTAACCTAATGATAATTAAGTTTATATATTTGTTATTGCATTCGAAATTGTGTAATATCGAGTGGAAATTGAAAATAATTCTTATTAATGAAATTAAGAAAAATTGATTTTAAAGCTATGGTGGTGAAAGTTGTTGAGTAAAAACAATGAAGATGGAATTTACACTTTTGATATCGATAAATTTTACAAAAGTTATTTAAATGGGCCGAGAATTTTCAAGAATAGAGAAGCATTAGAACCATCATTCGTTCCTGACGAATTACCACACCGTGATAAGGAGATAGAGAGAATAGCAGGATTAACTGCTTGTGCATTACGAGGAGACATCCCACCAAATTTCTTGTGTTACGGAATGACAGGTACGGGAAAAACAGCAACAATCAGGTATATCAGCCAAAAATTAGCACGACATTGTTCTACCAAGCCTCCTTGGTGGATTTATATAAATTGCAATGTTGTTTCCACGCCTTATAGAGTATTGGCTCATATTTACAATACAATAGCTAGAAATGAAAAGATTCCTCCTACTGGATTGCCGAAAGATATAATTTTTAAAAAATTACTTGGACTTTTAGACAATTGCATCAAGGAAGGTATTTGTTTTCTTGTATTGGATGAAATCGATATCTTAATAGAAAAAAAGGGTAGTAATGAAATTTTATATGATCTAACTCGTCTGAATGAAAATCTTGACAGTTGTAGGGTTAGCATTATTGGCATTTCCAATAAGTTAAAGTTTTTAGAATATTTAGATCCAAGGGTTAAATCTAGCCTTGGACAAGAAGAAATAGTTTTTCATCCATACAATGCAAATGAACTTGCAGATATCTTGCTAGAGCGAGCAAAGATTGCTTTTTATCCTAATATCGTTAATGAGGGGATCCTAAAACTAGTAGCGGGACTGGCTGCTAAAGAGCATGGAGATGCCCGAAAAGCTCTTCAATTATTGAGGAAAGCAGGAGAAATGGCAGAGATGAACAAGCACGCTAAAATCACCGAATCTGACATCTATAAAGCTCAAAAAGATATAGAAAAAGACCACATCGTGGAATATATCTTGGGCCTGCCGTTACAAGCTCAGCTAACGTTGATTGCGATTTATTTATTAACAAAATATAGCAAGGACCACATAATCACTTCAGGAGATATTTATGAAGTTCATTCTGAACTTTCAAAAAAGATTCCAGGTGTAAAAGAATTGACACGGAGACGAATTTCAGATTACATTAATGAGCTTAATCTTGCTGGATTGATCAATACAAGTACTCGTTCAATGGGTTATTATGGAAGGACAAAAATAATTAATCTGGATATAGATGTAAAGTTATTAGGTCAAATTTTAAAGCAAGTTGATAGAATAAGGATCTCGGATTTATTGAATTACAAGCCAATTTTATTACAAAGTGATAAGGTTAAGATTAAAAATAACGTCTTTAAGAGATTACTTTAGCCTGAAAATTCCCATTCATCAATATTATCACGAATGTTTTCTAGAAAAAATGTTGTTGATTTTTCATCCTCTTTTTTTAAGTACAAGAAAAATTTAGCTAAATGCTTGCAAAATTTCTTATTCTTGGCTTTTCTACTAACAAAATCATTACAATCGTGCCTTAATTGCTTGTTTGAAATGTCTAATAGAATATCATAAAAACCTTTTTCCCGTCCCTTGATTTTAGCTTTAATTATGCCTTCATCGGTGTCAAATTTAACAAGGTTAATGTCAGAGTTGCTTATTGTTGCCGTTTTCTTTAATGTTGGAGAATCCACAAAAACCTTATACACCGTGTTAAAATCACTTTTAGAATCTTTATATACTCCTTCTATTAATTTCTTACTTTCACGTATCGCCTTGAATTTTTCCTGAATGAATTTTCTTCTCTCTAATTGCCAAGTTTTTAATTTTGACTGAAGCTCTTCACTCAATTTTAAATTATCATTCTCAACTTGCAGCAAATATCCTTTTTTTATAGCATCAGAAATGAATTTATTGGCTTGTTCTGGAGAAAATAAGAACAAGTCAAATGATAACTTGTATAAGAGGTCTTCTTGGTTAATTAGGGGTAAATCAATAATTTTCCAGACATAAAGTACCATCTCTTGCAAATTTTTGCGAGGGATTTTAAAATCCAAAACACTCATCTTGTTATTTTATATTCTTAGTATTATATAATTCTTTTGAAATCGATTTCTTGAATTTTAAGCGTGTCTAATTCCAAGATGGGGACCTTCCCTGGAGTAGGATCTATTCCAAAACTACGCATGTAGTCCGTTTGATCTTGAAAGCATCCAGAGTTGATCAAATTCACGTTTCTATACTTTCCATATCCATTGATATGCACGTGAGCGGTATGAAAAACATCTGGAATTTTTTCTATTACTAACCAATCTTTATTAGTTGGCGCTAATTGTGTTTTTTCACCATAAATGGGAGCAAGATGCCTGCACTTGAGGAATTCCTTCATTGTTTCCGTTGGTTTATTAATGTCTAGATCATGGATCAACAAGTTCATATCGTGGATACCTTCTCCATGATATATTAATGTTTTGACACCATGCGTGCTTATTATTGATGGATTTCCCAAGCACTTCACGCCCAATGCGACAAGATCCTCGCAATATTTCCTTGGCACGGCAGGTCTTGGTATCGCATTTCTAACAGGTTCGTGATTTCCTGCCACGTAAAATATTTTAATGTAATCGGGAATCCTTGATAATAATTCATGAGCGTACTTGTATTGCTCATAAATGTCTTTAATTATTAAATCATCTTGTTGATTAGGATATACCCCAATTCCGTCCACTAAATCTCCATTAATGACGAGATATTTAATTCTACCAGCCAAATTCCTTTGATTAGAAGATCCAATTTTTCCATTAAGAAAATTAATAAACCTTTCAAATGTTTTTTCTTCAAATTCTTTACTTCCAATATGTGTATCAGAAATAAGTGCTATAGATAAGGGTACGCTTGCCATTGATGGTTTATAATTTGCCGGAATATCAATTTTTGTCAGATAATTTGCATAAATGATTCCAGATTTTGAATTATTTGCAGGATTGTAGGAACCTTCAATGTAAAGCATTTGATCATTTATAGTTCTTTCAATTATTTTGAATATTTCAGGATTATCTAAATCTTTTCTGACTAAAACGGTTATTTCTCCCGTTAAATCCTCTAAAGTAAAAATAACATTACCATTTTTAGTGTGATGGATGTTATTTACTAGGCCTATTGCTGAAACTTCCGTTGTTCCCCTTAGTGAAAGGATATTCTTTATATTCATGGAAGATTTGACATCTTGGCGCTTTTGCATTAAAGAAAGAAGTTTCTTAAATTTATCTAAAGTCAAAGCATAAAAATCCTCATAATCACCCGTGGTGTAGAGCTTTCCTGTTGGATCTGAGATGATTTTATAATCGTGGTCGTACTCTCTTGCTACGGGAGAAAAATGAGTTTTAGAACCGGAAGATTCAAAAGATTTTTCTTGATTTCTTTTTAAGATCTGGGACCTTTTTTCTTCTTTAATAGCATGTTGTTTTTGAGGAAATTTTGTCTGGGGGATCGATTCTCCTAAAAGATTACTTGTCATTTTGGTTTTAGAAGTAGTCAGTATTCGAGATGTCCTTGATCCTTTCTTTAGATCTACATCTTGGCTCTCTTGTACATCATGTAATTTTTGTTTTTCCTTGTAGAACGTGATTCTTTTTAGAATTTTTAATAACTCAGTTGAGTTTGTTTTTAATAGAATTTCTTCCGTGATATGCGATTTAAAGGAAGGTAAAATGGCTAAATCTTTTAGTATTTTATTGAGACTATCTTGAGGGTTTTCTAATTGAGCAATTGCATCGAGAGATTTGGGAGTTATGTTAATCCCAGAATCTACCAATCTAAATAATATTTTCTTCTTGATTTCAAGTACTTCGTTAAGCAAGGTTATTTCTCGAAAATTTTAAATGTATTTTTTTTAAAAACCTTAGTGAATAAAATTTTTATTATTAAGGAATAAACAATTTATTTTTAAATCATGGAGACTCTTATTTTTTTATTTTTTCTTTCTTTAGAAATTATTTAGACTCCCAATTCTTTAATTCTAGGAAAATTATCCTATTAATAATTTAGTTTATTACTTTTAAGAGTAATTTGAATCATATATCAATTTTAAATTGAAAATTTAGATTTTGATCATGAGGTTATCATGACATTGATGAGTAATGAAATGAAAGAATACTTTGAGACAATTCAAGAACAAGTAAATAAATGTTATGAAATTGCAGAAAAAGCCCGTCAATTAGGTTATGACCCAGAATTGTATGTAGAATCTCCTCAAGCAAGAGATTTAGGAGGGAGAGTCGAAAAGCTAGTCGGGCCTGAAGGTGTGGCAGAAGTAATTAGAAATTTAAAAAAAGAAGGAAAATCTGATAATGAGATTGTATTTCAAGTAGTTACAGATATTTTAGAGAAGAAATTAGGAAACATTGAAAACTTGGAAGAACGAGTAGAGAGAGCCATTAGAACAGGTTTAGCAATAAAAACGATGGGCGTTGTTAGTGCTCCCTTAGAAGGAATTTCTAAAATAGCAATAAGAACGGATCATCAAGGAAATAAATATTTATCACTTTATTTTGCTGGACCAATTAGGGCTGCTGGAGGTACTACAGCCGCTTTATGCGTTCTAATCGCAGATTACGTTAGAGAAAAATCAAACATTCCAAAATATGAGGCAACAGAAGCAGAAATTGGTCGATTCGTGGAAGAAGTAAAATTATACGATAGAAGAGTCCATCTTCAATATCCTTCATCTAATGATGAAATAAGATTTGCCGTCTCACATCTTCCAGTTGAAATAAATGGCGATTCTACGGAAGATGAAGAAGTATCTGCTTTTAGAAACTTACCTCGAATTGAAACGAATAAAATTAGGGGGGGTGCTTGCTTAGTATTAAATGATGGGATCTTACTTAAAGCCCCAAAACTCCTTAATATAGCAAAAAAAATGAATCTAAAGGGTTGGGATTGGTTAGATGAATTGAAAAATATTGCATTAAAAGGAAGCAATAAAACCGAAGAAAATGATGATAGTGCCAACCCTAATGAGAAAAAAATAGTCCCAAATTCTAAATTTGTATCCGATATCATTGCAGGTCGTCCAGTATTCAGCCATCCTTCAAGAATTGGGGGGCATAGGATTCGATATGGAAGATCTAGAAATACTGGTTTAGCAGCAGCAGGATTGCACCCAGCAACCATGGCAATCCTCGATAATTTCATCGCAATAGGAACTCAACTTAGAATAGAAAGACCTGGAAAGAGTGCCAGTATATGTCCTGTTAGCGCAATAGAGCCTCCAATCGTAAAATTGAAAAATGGAAATGTTGTAAGGGTTAGAAGCGTTGAAATGGCAAGAAAAATTTTCAATCAAGTAGAAGAGATCCTTTTTTTGGGAGATATATTATTAGGATTTGGAGAGTTTGCAGAGAATAATCATTTCTTAATCCCTTCAGGTTATGTGGAAGAATGGTGGAAATTGGATCTAAAAAAAGCAATGGAACAACGAGAAATAAAGGATCTCAAATTAGAGCGATACATTAAAGATCCATTCAAACACGTTCCAACGGGAAGAGAAGCTATAGAAATTTCTAAATCATTGAACATTCCATTACATCCAAGATACACCGATCATTGGGGAAATGTATCATTAGAAGAACTTGAACTTCTTAGAAATGCCATGATGAAAAATTTTGACAAGAAAAATGAAAAAATTTA
>CAZIEC010000138.1:0-6820 GCA_964538145.1 uncultured archaeon | reverse complement strand
AATGCTCCACCTAAATTATGGCAAAGACCTATTTTAGCGTCAGGAACTTGCCTGCCTTCTGCTCTACCTTGAAGTTGTTTTGTGATTTCTTGAAGCATTCTGCATCCAGTGGAACCTATTGGATGACCAAACGATTTTAAACCGCCCGATGGATTTACAGCAGTTTCACCATCCCAATTAAAGGTTCCATTTTTTAATTCTTCGGCAGCCATTCCACGATCGCAAAATTGCAAGTCCTGATAGTTAATTAATTCTGTTATTGTAAAACAATCATGAACTTCGGCACAATCAATCTCTTTTCTGGGATTTGTTATCCCTGCTTCTTTATAAGCCATCTCTGCTGCTTTAACTGTAGATGGAAAACTTGTAAAATCAGCTCCAGGACCACCCGGTGGCACGTACCATGGAAAATTGGTTCGAACTGAGATCGCATTTGCTTTTACAATAATATAATCATCTGCATGAGCATAGCTTTCAGCTAATTCAGGTCTAGTTAGGATTAATGCTGCTGCGCCATCAGACATGGCACAACAATCAAATCTTCCTAGAGGATCTGCTATCATTGGCGCTCTCATTGCTTGTTCAATCGTGATTTTACTTCTAAAGTGAGCTTTTGGATGATAAGAGCCGTTTTCATGATTTTTAACAGCTACTCTAGCAAGATCTTCTTTTGTCCAACCAAATTCATGAAAACATCTCGTAGCAGCCATAGAAAACATTGCTGGTGCAGAAGGTAATGGTAATACTGGATGTCCAAAGATCTTGAATCCTGGAAGTCCACTTGAACCTTCATCCATTAATTTCTCCACGCCACAAGCAAGGACAACATCATAAGTTCCACTTGCGACTCCATAACAAGCATTTCTAAATGCATCCATTCCAGATGCGCAATAATTTTCAACACGAGTGATAGGAATACCATCTAATCTTAAAATATCTTCCACAGTAGCACCAGATAATCCTGTAAAATAATAATAAATTCCTACCCAAGCTGCTTCAATTTCTTCTTTTTTGACGCCAGCATCTTTAAACGCTCCCATAGTTGCTTCATGTAATAAATCATACTGGTTTTTATCCCAATGCTCACCATATTTAGTTGCTTCGCAACCTATAATTGCAATTTTATCTCTTATTCCTTTTATTGCCAATTTTTTACACCTCCTTAATTAACCTCTCAATGGTCTGCATTTCCAATAATAATTATGAAATTCAGCTCCCTCATGTTGTTTTCTGAAGGTGAGCTCAACTTCCATTCCAATTTTTACATTCTCCTCCGGTTTTTGTATCTCAGTCATGTCCAATAAAACTCTTCCCCCTCCATCTAAATCAATAACACATCTAGGTACGGGTGTATCTAAATAAGCACCGCCTACGAGATGATCGAGGGTGAATGTGAAAATCTTTCCCTTTTTCTGTAGTTTTACCAACTCAAATTGATTATCCGCTCTACAAACCACGCAAGCGTGTCCTTGAGCAGGATATTGAACAGTTCCACAACTTTTACACTTGTATCCATACCATTTATACACGCTTGGTGTATCTCGCCACATGGTAACTGCTGAGCTCTTCCTTATATACCTATCCTTTTCTAATAATTTTTTGTTTTCAATATATACATTGTAATTTTTTAATGTGATCATTGATTTCTGGTGCCCAGCAACACCCTTTCTGGTCTTTGATAATTCTCTTAATGCTTTTCGATCTTGTACATGCATTAAAATTGCATCAGCCCCATCTCCAAATCCAGCCATTATTATTTTTGCTTCTTCTTTTGGTCTCCTCATGGCTGTAATCAATAGCATGAATGGCATTGGATTTCCTACATCACCTATCTGAAGGAACAAGCCATTTTGGGCAACACCTTGCGGGAATTTTAACATTTTAGCTATTCTTCCATGAAGTCTAGGATTATTGTAATAATATGCTGCAACATTGATATCTTCAGGAGTTAAGTTATTTCTCTTCATTATTTCATTCATTACTTTAGTAATGGTTTGTACGTAAAATCTCGCATCCATTTTTACTTCAAAAGTTCTAATGAATTTATCTTTATTAGCACGTTTCCAAGGTCCGGTTACATTTGCAGATATGGAATAATAGTCATCTATTATTAAAGGCAGATTATCGCCTTCAGCTATCAATAAAGCTGCGGCTCCATCTGCGAAACCATATTCCCACATGGTTGAAGGTTCAGGTTGCCTGCTATCTGATGCGATAACCAAGATACTTTTAATGTCCTTATTAGCCTTGATCGTGTCTATTGCTCTTGCCACGGCTGTAGTTCCAGCTTTTAAAGAATCTGTAAAGTCTGCAGTAATAATATCATCTCTCAAGTCTAAAACTGTTGCGATTAAAGAAGCTGAATCTTTTTCAGTATAAACTTGCGTTGTAGTTGCAAAATAAAGTCCGTCAACCTCTTTTGGATCAAATCCAGCAAGGCAATCCAATCCGGCTTCTACTGCCATGGTTAAACTATCCTCATCTCCACTAGCAACAGCTTTAGTGCCAGGAATAGAGGGAAAATCCCAAGCTTTCGCAATTAGTTCACGAGGGAGCAACCATCTTGGTAAATAAGCCCCATAACTCTTAATACCTACGGCCATTTAAAATTTCAACCTCATTTAATTAATCATTAATTATTTTTTTTCAAATTTTTAATATATTATGAATCAATCTACGGGAATAAAAATATTTTATTTTATTTTCAAGGTATAAATTAAAACTTGATATAAAGAGGTTGATTAAAGAAAATAGAACAATTACTTTCTAAAAACTTTGAAACATTATTATAGAAAAATCAAAAAGGGATTATTTTTCAAATTTTTTTTCTAAAACAATCATTATTGGTTTAAATCCCACTTTTTCGAAGACTTTCAAAAGTTTTTCCGGGATTCCGTATCCTATATTAATTCTGATGGACTCGCATCCCCATGACTTTAAGATTTGGATAGCTCTGTCTGCTAAAATTCTACCAACTTGTTTTCCAATGTATTCTTTTTTTGTAGCCCAGTTGTCCAAATATCCAATGTATTGACCTAATGTATTTTTAACGGCCTCTATCATCCCCATAGCTACAACTTCTCCTGTTGACTTAAGTTCAGCGATTAATGTAATCCTTTTGAGATTTGGTTTGAATTGTCTTAACCCTGATGACTGTTTCCATTGATTCTCTTTTAAACCAATGTCATATTTATCATGAAGTTGTTTTAAAATTTCTAAAGTTGCTTCATAATCCGATGTGCGATAATTTCGAATTATAATGTCATTTTCATCAATTTTTTGGTTTGAAATTATTCTTTCACCTTGTTTTTTTTCCAATATTTATTAAATTCAAATCAATTTTTTTAGAAAGTATTTTAGTATTACTTTCACCCTCGATTATAAAAAATAAATATTCATGGATGTGTGCTATTATCGGACAATAAAATAGTAATTCTTCTTCTGGAAACCACACATCTATTTTTTGATTTAAAATTTCTTTTTCAAAAAATTCTTGCACGTGTGTTATTTTTACTATTGTATTCTTTTTTTCTTCTTTCGTATTATTTTTTACCAAGATCTCTAATTCTCTGCTATCATCTAAAACTTCTATATTTAAAATTTCAAAAGGTTCCTTTAATGATAGTGGTTCTTCAGATTTTTTTAAAGGATCAAAAATCTTAATACTAGAAAAATCAATAGAATTATCGCCTCCTACAAGGTATGATACATCATAGCCTTTTAATGCTAGAAAAGATAGCGCTTTTTGGCGTTTAATTGATTTTGTATCCGTTTCTTTAATAACTGAATTAAAGTATTTTTGGCAGATATTTGCTATTAGGTCGAATAATTCTTCTTTAATATATTTTCCTTCTTCAAGTATTTCTTGAATTTTAGGGGTTTTAATTAATTCTTCTTTTAAGATTTCATATTCTATTAATCTATATAGTTTATCGCTAAATTGTTCTTTTATTTCTTTAGTTAAAATTTGAATGAGATCGTCCCCAAAAATTTCGAGATCCTCTGGAAGACAAACAATTACTACTATATTTTCAGGGGTTTCTTCGTTCAATCCTGCCCTACGTTTTTTTCTTCTTGATAAAGTTAAGAATTTTTTTCCAAAAAAAATATATCCTTTAAATTCTAAATCAATATGATCCAAAGCTTCTTGTTCATTAACTGAAAGAAACCATATAGGATGATACTTAATTGGACGCATGAAGTTTTTATCATCCTTTAATTTTTCAGTTGGATAAATGAGTAAGGGAATATGCCCTCTTTCTTCGTCAAAATACATGACATATACATCAGCCAAACCTTCACATGGGTATCGTTTTCCCTTACTCGAAGTTGTCATTTTGAATAATAAAGAATTTTCTTTCTACACTTTAATAATGTCTAAAAAATTAAATTCTCTATTGTCTAAAAGTTTATTGATATTATTAATTTTATTTTACTATAAAACAAAATTAGTGATTCAAAATGATCATCACGGATGTAAAAACATATTTGCTTCAATTAGATTTTAAGATAAAAATTGGTTCCATGCCAGCTTTAAAAGCAACTGGTCTATATGTAAATATAAAGACTGATGAGGGTATAGATGGTTGGGGCTTGAGCCATTGGAATCTGAGCAACGCTGCCCAAAAACAATTTATAGATGAAGCTTTAAGACGTCTATTGTTAAAAAAAGATCCATTCATGACCGAAGAAATATATAATACGATATATCACTCTTCTAATCGAATCATGTTCGGCATCCCTCAATCAACAAGCGTGATTCAAGTAGCTTTATGGGACATTGTGGGAAAGGCATCAAAACAACCCATATATAAACTATTAGGAGGAATGAAAAAAGAAGTTAGAGCATATGCATCCATGCCAAGAGGATATAAACCAAAAGCAGCCATTGGTGCTGTAGAATCTGCAATTGATTTGAGAGGGTTTAAAGCAGTGAAATTGAGAATTGGGAAATCTGTAAAAAAGGATGAGGAAATAATTAAGGCTGTAAGAGATGCTTTTCCAGATATAGGAATAATGGTTGATGTCAATTCTGGTTATACTAGCGTCAATGAAGCTTTAAAAGTGGCAAGAATATGTGAAAAATATAATGTAGAATGGCTAGAAGAACCATTGCCTTCTGATAATTTGAATGGATTAGCAAGATTGCGAGAAAAATCACCTGTGCAAATCGCTGGTGGTGAAAATGATATGGGAATTTTCAGATTTGAAGACATTTTATCTAAAGGATGTTATGATGTCGTCCAACCAGATGTAACTAGAAGTGGTGGGTATTTAGAGCTTAAAAAAATAGACGCAATGGCAGAAGTTAAGGGAGTGCGCTGCATACCTCACATATTTGGATTTGGACACATTTTAGCGGCAAATCTTCATTTTATAATGGCAAGTAGGTGTGATTGGTGCGAATTTCCGTTCATACCTGATGAATATCAATTGCTAGAAGAACCAATTAAATGTGAAAAAGGAGTGGTTAAAGCTTTAGATAAACCGGGATTAGGAGTAGAAATAAATCAAAAAATGTTTGAAGAAAATATAATTAAATAAAGATTTGTTTAAAAAATTTAATATTTACTTTTTTATTATTATTTTTTTTTTATTATTTTTATCTAAAATTATCAAAATAAGCATTGAAATGCAGATTAAAGATTTTTTGAAAAATAAAAAGATTTGTATTTTTAATTTCATTTCAAAAATTCAATTTCAAGAAAATTAAAAATTAATTGTATTAATTTCTTTAGTTTTACTTCACGATTATTAGCTGCAATTATGAGTACATCTCTTCTAAAATGTTTTTTTAATAATTGAATATCCTCTAATGCATTCTTAATTGGAACATTCCAATATGTATTTTCAGATGTATCAATAAAAGAATTTATTAAATTTTCAATTGGTATTTTTACAACATTTTCATTTAGGTTGATGATATCATCAGAGTCATTATATTTAACTGTAAAAATAAAATATTCTAGATCTTTCTGAAAAATGAACATTCTATCTTCCTTGATGATCTTTGCTATTGAAATTAAAATTATACTAATAAGAGCAAGAATTAATATTGGTATGATGAAGAGGATGATAGAAGATGAAAATACTGATGTTAGTGTAAAATCAAAATCCCTAGGAAAAAATACATACAATATTATTATGGCAAAGATAAAAAATAATACAATAGCACCATAATAAAAAGTTTTATCACCTTTAATAATGATTCTATTATCTTGTTTCACAATTATTGAGGGAAACATTAAGAATTTAGCATTTTCAGGATGAATAATATCGTTCATTGAACTAGGATTTTTTTTTTTTTACTCTAATCCTAATGATTAACGGAATTACAATGAAAAGAAGACCAGTTATTATGAACGCGTGCCCTAACCGTTGACCAAAAGCTCCCATTGGAGTAGTGCTCGGAAAAAACTTAAAAACGTTCCAAAAGCTATCATTAATATTATAATAAATATTTTTACTGTTAATTTTATGATTAATTTAATTTTTAAATAATTTTGATATATTAGGGAAATTTTTTAATAAATAAAATCTTGTAAAAAAAGATAAAATTTTGGAAAATGAAAAAACCTTGTAAATGGTATTACTGCTGTCCTATAAAAAGATATGTAGAAAACGGGTTGCTAGATAAAAAATGGGTTGAGAATTATTGCCTGAAAGATAATCAAAAATGTGTTCGGTTTCAAATGGAAGAAAAAGGCATTTATCATCCTGATAACATGCTACCAAATGGAGAGATTAAAGAAGAATTGAAAGAATAATATTTTTTTTAAAGCATATCATTAAAAACCATATAAACTCAAAATAAAAAAAA
>CAZIEC010000137.1:0-6855 GCA_964538145.1 uncultured archaeon | reverse complement strand
ATTTTAAAATTAAATCGCAATTTGATGAAATTCTTTTAAAAACAAGCAATGAAATATTCCAAAAATCTCTCTTAAAAATTGATAATGCTCCTCTTTAAAAATTAATTTGAAATTTTTGTTCGAAAAAAGTATTAAATGAATTAAGTTTAAATTTTAGAAAATTATTTTGATTAATATAAACTCATTAAAGTCGGGAGAATATAACAAAAGAAAAGAATCTAGGTGAAAAGCAATTTCGTATCGGGGTAAAGTGATTTTATGTGGATCGGCGGAAGTTGGAAAAACTAGCATTCTCTCTCGATATGTTGATGGTAAATTCAGTAATGATTATCATCAAACAACAGGAGCTAATTTTTTGATTAAAGAAATTGATTTAAGTCATATCATAGAAAAAATTTCGATTGCAGATAAAAAATTAAAAGAAGATATTAAGAAAAAGGGATTTAAATTATATTTTTGGGACATAGGAGGTCAAAAGCACTCATTATTTGCAAATGAATATTATTTTATGGACACTGCTGGAGCAATGGTCATATTTGATATTCTAAATCGTGAATCATTTAATGAACTTGATTTCTGGATCTCTAAATTAAAAGAATTAAGCGGTCAAGTTCCATTTATAATCATTGGAAATAAAGTTGATATGAAAGATCACAGAGAAGTATCATTTGAAGAAGCAGAAGAAAAAGCTAAAAGTTATGGAGTTGAATATATTGAAACATCTGCAAAAACTGATACAAATGTAAGCAAAGCTTTTGAAATGCTTTCAATAAAGATACTAAATTCTTTAAAATAATTCTTTTTCTTTTAAGTAATCCTATTGTTAATTTATTATGAAATTATCCGTAATGAGAAGATATAATCTCAAAGTTTTTTATTTATTTTTACTGATTTAAAAGTAAATACTTTAATTGACCATGAAATTTGATTTACTAAATTAAGAGTGATGGAAGTAAGTGAAAATTCTATTAATTCCTGTAGCACCATTGTCAAGAGCAAAATCCAGACTGAGAAACTATTTCAGTAAAAAGCAATTGGAAAAATTCATTATCGCTATGTTTACCGATTTATGCAATAAATTGAAGAATTTAACTTGTTTTGACAAGATCATAGTGTATTGTAATAGTGATGTTATTCTTAATATTGCTGAACTAAATAATTTAACACCCATTAAAGAGGAAGTTTCAAATTTTAAGCAATCTTTAGATGAAGTTATAGATAATTTAAACAAAATTGCTATTGAAGAGTTTAATGCCACAAAAACTGTAGTTTCATTCGCAGACTTAGTCTTAATCTCTCCTGAAAATTTTATTGATATTGCGAATCTTATAGATTCTTTTAATGTAGTAGTTTGCCCAGCATACCATTCAGCCGGGATCTCAATTTTAGGAAGAAATCCTCCAGATATAATTCCTACCTCCTTTTCACATCCATATATGCCTTCATTGATGGCATTTATAAGCGAGGCAACTAAGAAAAATTTAAAGATAAAACTTTATGATTCTTTTAGAGCTGGATTTGATGTAGATATCAAAGAAGATTTGGTTTTAGCTTACGAATATTTAAAAGCATTTAACATGACAAGTACTGAAACATTTAAATTTTTAAAAATGAACCTGAACTTAATTCTTGAAAAAAGAAATGTAAAAAATAACAGAAATCTCCGAGTAAAATATCTAAAAAGTAAAATCAAAAAGAGAATGTAATATTAATTTTAACATCTTCTCCTATTACATCAGATACTAAATTTTGAAATTCTTCTCTCTCATTTTTTAACGATGATAAATACCTCAAATAATCTTTATTCTTTCGTTCTAAATCGCTTTTTAGATGTTCCAATTTTACTGTATTTGAAGAAACTTTGTTTTTAACATCTTCTAATTTTGCAGCTAAACCTGCATTACTGATGTCCTTCTCGATTTTTTTGATTTCGACTAATAAAGAACGTAATTTTTCCATATCATCATGAATTAACTTTTTATCAAAAATGATGTTGATTTGTTCAATTGTTTTCTCCTTTGTTTCTGTCTTCAAGTTTAATTTATTTTCCTCTAAAATATGTCTCAATTGAACCAATAAACTAGTTAATTTTGTCAAGTCTTTATCCTCATTCGTTAATGTTCTTATAGAATCTTTTAAAAATTCTTTTAAATAATTTAAATCAATATTGGAAAGGTGAAGATTTCCTTTTTCTAATTCAAATCTTAGTTTTTTAAGAGCTTTCTTAAAACCTAAATAATCATTTATTTTCATTCTCAATTTGAATAATTCATCTTTTTTTTGTTCTAATTGCTTGAAAAGCGGGTCTCTTTCAATTTCCAACAATTCGGAGGTCAATTGCTGCTGTATTTCTTCCTTCTTTTTATATTCTTTTTCTAAATTTTCCATGTCTAATTTTGCATTTTCAATATTTTCCTTTAACGTGAATAATTTTGGTAACTTTTTAAGTAAGTTTTCAGCTTCTCTTAAAGGTGTATATTTCTTTCTCAAAAAATTATCTAAAATTCCTTGCTTTTTTCCAAGTTTTCTAGTAATATAATTTAACTCCTTTATTTCGGGTTGAACCTCTTTTTGGAACTTAGGAAGCGACTTTCTCGCAATTTCATTAATGCTATTAAAAAGCTTTTTGATAGAATTCAATAGATCTGTAATGTTATCATAGTTTATGTCTTCTTCTGGAATATAAACATCATCAATTTCTTTTCGGATTCTATCAGAAAAGAAATGAAGTGATTTTTCTGCCTTCTCATCAATTTTACCTTCTGCGGCATCAATAAAATGATCAAGGCATATTTTAATTTCAATTAAATTTTCTTTTATATTAGAAATTAATTTCGTAACCGTTCTTTTTTCCTTAAAAAATAGTTCATTTAACCTTTCCTTATAAAATTCTTCAAATTCTTCAAGAGCAATTTCAATCATGATTTCTTAATCTTTTTTTATTGACATTATTATTTCTTTATCATTCATGTATTTTCGGAGGACTTTTGGAATTGTAATGGAGTGATCTTCATTTTGATAATTTTCTAAAATACAACATATTGTTCTTTCGGTCGCTATTGCAGTTGAATTTAGTGTATGAACGATTTCTTTTGGTTCTTGAGTTCCAATCTTTCCCATTCTAATTTTAAGTTTTCTTGCTTGATAATCCGTACAATTACTACAAGAAACTAATTCCCGGTATGTTTGTGAAGCTGGAAACCAAGCCTCCAGATCATATTTTTTAGCAGCATTGTCATTTAATTCCCCCGAAGCAATATTTACAATTCTATAAGGAATACCTAATTCTTTAAATATCTCTTCTGCGTTATTAATCAGTTCTTCATGAAATGCCCAAGAATCTTCAGGTTTGCAAAATATATACTGTTCAACCTTTTCAAATTGGTGTATTCGAAATATGCCTAATGTATCCTTACCATGAGAACCTGCTTCTCTCCTGAAACAAGAAGAAATTCCTGCATATTTTAGAGGTAATTTGCTAGGATCTATTATCTCATCATAATGATAGGCAGCAAGAGTTTGTTCGGAGGTTGCTATCATGAAAAGATCTTCGTTTTCTATTTTATATAATTGTTCTTCAAAATCTGCTAATTCTGCTGCTGCTTTAATTATATCATAGCGAATGAAAAAAGGGGTCCACATTGGAGTATAACCTTTCATGATCAACTTGTCTAAAGCAAATCTTATTAAAGCTAAATTCAATAATACTAAATCATTCTTGAGATAATAAAATCTAGAGCCCGTGACCATGGCGGCTTTTTCTGTATCTGCACCATCTATTACTTTAATTAAATCAACATGAGATAATGGTTTAAATTTAAAAATTCGTGGTTCTCCAACTTTTCTAACTATTTCATTATAATCCTCGGTTTCTCCAATAGGAACGGATTCATGAAGAATGTTTCCTACAATATATCTATATTTTTCTCTCTCTTCAAAATATTTTTCTTTTTTCTTTTCTAATTCATCGATTTTTCCTTTTATTTCTCTTGTTTTTCTTTTCATTTCTTCTGCTTTTTCATGATCTCCATTCTTGATATGCTGTCCTATTTTTCTCGATAATTCATTCCTCTCTTTTCTTAAATCTTCCAATTCCCTTAAGGTTTCTCGCCATTTTATATCGTATTCCAGCACTTTTTCTGCATTTTTAGGATCTTTAAATCTCTTTTTTTCCGATTCTATGATTAAATCAAGATTTTCTCTAAATAATTCGATATCTAACAAGGTATTCCTCACTAACTTTTTGAACTTGTATTATTTTAACAATTTTTCATGGGTTTAAAATATTTATCATGAAAAATATCTATTTTAAAATATCATCAATTATTAAATTAGTTTTAGATTCGTTCGGAAATTGATGCTCTTCGTAATGCGACTTTAATCTTGCGTTTATCATAACCTACAAGATCAATAATGCGCATGATCTCAATTCTTTTAGCTTTTCCTTTTAGACCTTGTTCTTCCATGAACTTCTTGGCATATTCTTCTTTTTTCTTAGCATCTTTTTCCAACATTATATTTTAATTAAATGCATTTTAAAATAAAAAATTGCCTAGAATGACTTTTTTAATCAAAAACATCAATGAAAATTGTGTAAGATTTTATTTAATAAATTACATGAAGGTTTAATCAGTAGAAAACATGAAAGAATTACATTCAAATGTAAGATTGTTGCATCTAATTAATTGGCTTTCTTTAAATGAAACGATTAAAAACTTTCAATAATAATAATTTTAAAATCGATTTGGATCATACAAATTTTCGAAACCGATCTTTTAACTGTTTGGAAACAGAAAAAATAAATTATTTGAATAATTCTCAAAATCAATAATTTAAATAGCTAAAATTGGCAATATTTAACATTTATAATTTAAAAAACATGGACGGTGATTTTTAAAAAGGGGTGGGAAATTTGTCTGAAAAACAGACCATGGATGAAATAAGAATTGGAGTATACATCTGCGAATGAGGTGTTAACATTGGACTATTTGTTGATTGTCTCGCTCTAAAAGAATTCGCTGAAATCCAACCAAATGTCGTTATTGCTAGAATTAATAAATTCACTTGTAGTGATCCTGGACAACAAACCATAAAAAATGATATCATGGAATTAAATCTAAATCGAGTAGTAGTGGCAGCATGCACGCCCAAAATCCATGAACCTACCTATAGAGCAGTATTGGCAGAAGCTGGATTAAGCCCTTATTACTTTGAAATGGTAAATATAAGAGAACATTGTTCTTTTGTACACTATGATGATAAACAACGCGCAACTGAAAAAGCAAAACGTTTATTGCTGGCAGGAATTAATAGAGCAAGATTATTAGAAAAAATACCTAGAAAAGAAATTCCAATTACAAAATCCGTGTTAATTATAGGTGCTGGAATTGCTGGAATGAATGCTGCCTTAGATCTTGCCGATCAAGGAATTGAAGTTTACCTGGTGGAAAAACAACCAACAATCGGCGGAAAAATGGCACAACTTGATAGAATTTTCCCAACTGATGATTGCGGTATCTGAGTTTTAGCCCCTATAATGGTTAACACATCAAAACACCCTAACATCAATCTTTTCACTTATAGTGAGGTAATTGAATTCGAAGGCATTACTGGAAAATATCATGCTAAAATACTTAAAAAGCCTCGATATGTAAATGAAAATAGATGCACGGGATGTGGACTTTGCACGACAAAATGCCCCATTAAAGTTCCAGACGAATTTAATAGAGGAATTGGGGAGAGAAATGCAATTTATATCCCTTTTCCACAAGCAGTTCCAAAATTAGCATTAATCGATAATGATGTCTGCATAAATTGTAGAAATTGCGAAAGAACTTGCCCCGCTGAAGCTATTGATTTTGAACAAAAAGAAGAGATTATCGACATAGAAATAGGAGCCGTAATCGTTGCAACAGGCTGGGATGAGTATCCTATAATGGAGAAGAATGATTATAAATATGGAATTTATCCAGATGTTATCACACAGATAGAATTAGAACGGATGCTAAGCCCAATTGGATCTACAGGAGGACACGTGCATAGAATTTCTGATGGCAAAACTCCAAAAAAAGTAGCAATGATACAATGCGTTGGCTCAAGAAGTTTAAGGGGAAACTCCTATTGTAGCGCAGTTTGTTGTAATGTTGCCTTGAAAAACGCCCAATTGCTCAAGCAAGAATATCCAAACATGGAGGTAACAATCTTTTACATAGATATAAGAACTTGGGATAAAGGAAATGAAGATTATTATAGAAAAATTAGAAATCAAAACATCAAATTTATTAGAGGAAAACCAGGAGATATAAAATTAAACAATGATGGAACCATGACACTTTATTTCGATTCTACATTAGGAGGAGGACTAATGAAAGAAGAATTTGATCTTGTAGTGCTATCGACAGGGATGGTACCTTCAAAAGGAACAATAGAATTATCAGAAATAATGGGATTGAGTCGTGGACCAAATGGTTTTCTTTCAGAAGTACACGGTTGTCTTAAGCCAGTTGAAACTAAAGATGCTGGTATTTATATATGTGGTTGCGCATCTGGACCTAAAAATATACCATTTTCCGTGTCATCGGCTTTAGGAGCTGCAAGTAAAGTAGCAACATTATTATCACATGAAATGTTAAGGAAAGAACTGATAATCGCTGAAGTTAATGCTGAGCTGTGTATGGGATGTCATAGATGCGAAAAAGTATGCAATTTTGATGCTATTCATGTAAATGAGAATGATATTGCAGAAGTTAATGAATTGAAATGCAAAGGATGCGGTGCATGTGTAACATCCTGCCCAGCAATGGCAATAGATTTGAAATATTATAGAAATAAGCAATTTGAAGAGGAAATTAAGGG
>CAZIEC010000136.1:0-6894 GCA_964538145.1 uncultured archaeon | reverse complement strand
TCATATTAGCAACTAAATCTGTTGATAGAATGGAATTATTTAAGAAAGCAGGCTTGCATTTCGAAGTAATTAAAACCGATGTTAATGAAGATGATTATAAATCAAGATATTCTAATCCTTATGAATTAGCAAAAGCTCTTGCCAAGGCTAAAGCTTTAAGGGCTAAGGAGATGTTAAATAAAACGGCAAACAATTTCTTAATTGTTGCTGCGGATACACTTGTATATTTCAATGACGAAATAATTGGAAAAGCTGCTAATGAACAAGAAGCTTTTATTAATTTAAAAAAGATGGTGGGAAAGACCCATCAATTAATTACTGGTATAGCAATCTTAGATGTTAAAAAAAATCATCTTTTTATTGATGCAGATACTACAGAGGTATCATTCTTAAAATTATCTGATGATGACATCCATTCTTATATTAAAACTAATGAGTGGAAAGGAAGAGCTGGATCTTATTCTATTAGTGAAAGAGCAAGTTTATTCATTGAATCGATCAAAGGTTCTCCCTCCAACGTAATCGGTTTACCAATGCATTTAATATTCAAGATACTAAAAAAAGAGTTTGGAATAAATCTCTTAAATACAAACCAAAAACGATGAGAAATTTTGGAAAAAATGATAATTTGCGTTGGGTCCGAAAACCCAATAAAGATCAAGGCTGTCAAAATAGCATTTAAAAAATATTTTAAGAAAGTGGACGTGCATTCCAAAAAAGTTAATTCTGGAGTTCCTAATCAACCTATTGGGATGGATACTATCATTACAGGTGCAATTAATAGAGCAAAATTAGCATTAAATCACCTAATTAACATATATGGTAAAAATGAAAATCTCCTTGGTGTTGGAATAGAAGCAGGATTAGTAGAAATCTCGCCTTCTCTAACTGGATATATGGATTTTCAATTTTGTGCTATAATTGATATAAAAGGAAAAATAACCTTAGGATCGGGAGTGGCTTTTGAATATCCAAAAAAAGTCATTGATAAAATTATTTCAAATAAAGATCTTGAAATAGGAAAAGTAATGGGAGACTTGTCAAAAAATCCAAATTTGAAAAGAGAAGGAGGAGCTATCAGCGTTTTGAGTAAAAATAAAATTACAAGAAAAAAAATATTAACTCTTGCAGTTTCTTGCGCTCTGTTTCCAAGGATTAATGAAAATCTTTATAAATAACTCGAATTATCACGTTTCATTAAGTTTTGAAATCAATTTTAATTTCTCATAAAATCTTAACATTTTTTCTAATTTACTGGCTAATTTTTGATAATATTCCTTGTCGGCGTATTCATGTGTAGCTAGTTTCTTAGCTATTTCTAAATTCATCTTATATCGAATAATTTTATCTTCTATCACGCATTCTAATTAAAAATAAAAAATATTTAATCTCTAAAAATACATGGATATTACATTTAAACAGTCAATGTTTACATTAGCGAATAAATTAAACTATTTTCATCATTTAACTCGTTTCTCGATGTATCTATACACTGATCCCCACATGTAATTGTCATCTCTTTCTTTTACCTCAAAATTGTTTGTACCTAACCAGTTTTTCAATGCAATTTTAGTAGCCTTATCGTAAATGTCATTAATTTCTCCCTTATAAAAACCATCTTGTTTTAGTAATGTTTTAACATTTTTCAAAACATTTCCTTCAAGTTTTACAATATCTTTAGGATCATCTCTTAAAAGCAGACACATGTCATATATTTCAAAAACTTTCTTCAATTCTTTTATGGGATTTGGATGTTCGTCCACGCGGATATCTATATATCTATCAGTACCTCCATCATAAGCTCCTTTTTCTTTAACGATCAAGATGGCTGCAGATTCCATTCCCCTGCGATCTCCGCCCTTTTCTTGCCCGGCCTCTAGTGCGGTAAAGAATTTTTCAACTAGATCTCCTGAAGTATTAATAAATGCTTTAGACATTGCTTTTACAACTTCTTCAGATGCTAATATATTTCCTTGGCAAGCATGGTTTTTTCCGATAACGTGCCCGGCCCATTCAAAACATTTTTCTCCCGTATATGAATGAACATTTCCTCTCGAATCTACAATGCCAACTTGTCTTTCCTCTTTTAAATTGTCATCTTCTATCAATATTTCAATTACTTCTTTAGCTGAATATCCTTGTTCCAAGAGGGCAAGTCCTTTAGGACCATAACTTGTATTTGCATAAGCTTGAGTAGCAATAGCTCCAACATTAGCTCTAGCATGAGGGACTAATGATCCAACTGCTACAAATTTAGATTGTACAGCAACACCCCATTCTTTATTTTTTGGATCATATGCTACAATTGAAAAAGTCATGTTACTTAATTCATCAATTAACTTTTAATAATTTACTTGAGTTTAAAATGATAGCAAATAAATTTTTTATATCATTCAAGGACAAAAAATCAATTTTTATAACCACTATCAGACAAAATAGATAATTTATAAAAATCTATAAAAAGAATTATATCATTTGGTATTTTAATTATAGCTATTACAATTAATGGAACTATTGATTTAAAATGGGAAAGCATTATAAGAATGAAAAATTAATGAAATTTCTTACCTTGATTGGAGGTTTAATCGGACTTGTATATATTATTATCGGTTTTGCCAATATAGCAGGATTGGGATTTGATCCTAGGATAGTACCAAGCATTTCACCTTTAAATGCTCTTTTCACTTATTTAATTGGATTAATTGTTGTGATATTAACAATTTTAGTCGCACTCAAGCCAGATAAGATACTACCATTTCATTGGTTGGTACTTTTCATATTAGGAATTCTGTTAATAATTTTTGGTGCTGGAATTTATGCATGTGTTTTAGTTATCATCGCTGCAATCATAGGACTCATAGAAGTATTATAAAGAATTTATTTTAAAAAAACATTTTTTTATTTTTTTTAATCTTTTTCCCTTATGCTAAGATAGTTTTTAAGAAATAGGAAACTATTTCGGATGCTATATTAATTTTTGAGACTTTTTGAAGTGCTGTAAAACCTGGAATTGAATTCACTTCTATGACTTTATATCCTTCTGGACTTTCAATTATGTCAACCCCAGCAATTTCAGTTTTTGTTATTTTAGCCGCTTTTATTGCAAGATCTTTCAACTCATCCGTTAATTCAATTTTTTCCATTTTACCTCCAGCGTGAATGTTTGTTTTCCAATTATCACTGACTCTATACATCCCTGCGATTACATTATCGCCTAAAACTAAAATTCTTATGTCTCGATTATTATGTTCTATGAATTCTTGTAAATAAAAAACATGGTTAAGCTGCGCTAAAGCATATATTACATTTTCTCCAAATGCTTTATCATTAATTCTAGTTACTCCAATTCCTTTTGACCCATAAAGAGGTTTTAATATAACATCTCCTCCAAGTTCATCTAATGATGTTAATGCATCTTCTGCATTTTCGCATACAATAGTTCTTGGTGTTGGAATTCCGTGTTTTTCTAACAACATTGAGGTTAAAAATTTATCGCTGGCAATTTCAAGAGACTCTCTAGAATTTATTAATCTTATACCGCAAACCTCCATAACCGTCAAAATATCCAATCTAAAGAAAATTTTTTGAGCGGGAGCGATTCCAAAACCTCGAACTAAGGCAGCTTTTAATTCCATCTTTTCGAGAGTTTTTAAAAAACCATTTTTAAAGATTAAAACTTTAGCCCTGGAAGGAATGAAATAATGGGCAAAATAACCTCTTGACCGAAATTCCTTAGTTAAGAGCTGAATTTCTGGGTCTTCTGGATTAGGAGTTATTATCATTACTTTCATGATGAATTTTATTTTTTTTAATTTGATTTCATGATTAATTAAATCAATGAAGCGTTATCAAATAAATAAATTTAATTTTATAAATACATATGGTGAGATTAATGGATCAAAATCAAGAAGAAACAGAAACTCAGAAATTAACAAGGATTCTCTCAAAGCTTCAAGAATTATACCATTTTAAACGAGAACAATTAGAAAAATTAAAAGATGAAATTGAAAAATTACATGAGCTCATTACTGAATTAAATTCAATTATTTCGACGCAATCTTTCATGACAGCAGATCAGATGTTTTCAAAATTACTTAATGAGAGTAAAATAAGCCAAAAAGACTATTTTAATGAAAATGTATCTGTGGATAACTTACAAGGCACGAGCATTAAAAGAAAGATTTTTTCAAAAGAAAAAGGTTCTGAAGAAAAGCTACTGTGCATCCTGAATTTTAATGATTTTAAAGATATTGAAATCAAATTTTTGCACCCAGAAAAACAAAAAATAAAAGAAATTTCTGAAGATTTTAGAAACATTTTTCTGAAAGGCGCTTTAATTAAAATCAAGGAAGAAAATCCAAATCTAAAGGTAAATTATGACTATTATAAAGACACGGATTTTATCGAATATATTAAAATCTTTAACGTGAATTCAATAAAGGAATACGATTTAATCACGGAAAAGGTTCAAGAGCTTCTTGCTTCTGAAAAATGAGTCTTAAAAGAATTATTAATAATTTCATAAAAACGATTTTAATTTTTCCTCATATTGATTAAAAAAAGATATAAACATGTTATTGTTTATTTAAAATACAAAAAATTAATTTATCTTAATTTTATATTATATTTAATTAATTAATAGATGTGTTCTTACCGTGGCGAAGAAAAAGAAATGGCTAATAATGCCCATACTTCACTCAAAATTTAACGATAAGACTCTAGAAACGACTTTAATTAATAAAGCGAGAGAATTATTGACAAAAGAAGAAGGATTCGTTCCATCATTTATATTTTTATCTGGTAGCTTTTTTGATGTAAAAGGTTTCGTTTATACTGGATTGAGAGCTTGGAAAGGTGCTGTGAAGCCTTCTGCCTCTGAAGAGGGGCGAAGACCATTATTAGAAGCCACATTTGCCTCACTTTCTGTATACTTGAGTTCCCTCTTGGCAGTACAATCAGATTTTTATTATGCTTATGACGAAATAAAAGAGATTCTCCTAGAAAAAAACAGAGAGGATTTATGGGCAATAGTTTCTGAAAAATTACCATTCATTTCATTACCACCTAGAGAAATGTTTGGAAATCGCGTTTCTCCCATATCACCGTATTACGTGATTGAACAAGATGATGAATTGATTTTAGGTGAGATATATCCTTCAGCTTATTTAACGAAAGTGATAACTTCGATTAAAACAAGATTTTTTGTCTTCTTTCAATATAAGGGGTATACAGCATTTGGATTTTTTGATTCAATGCCAGAACAATCGAAATTTGGTTTTGAAAAAAAAGCTAGGGATTTTGAGGACGAACCTACCACGGAAAATTTAATAAAATATGCAGAAAATGCGAATAATTTAAAAGAAGTTCTTATTGCATTGATCCATGCCCATAATAATGCATTTCTAGAACAATTCTTAATTTCTGATTACGAGCTCCTCTTGAATAAACTTTTAGAGGGAAATGGTTCTTAATTTTTTCTTAATTATTGTTAATCAAAATCAGTTTAAAGTAAATTAGAAAACATCTAATTTTTAAGCATTTAAACAATCATTCCTTGTATTCTAATTTTTTAAGTGAGAAGATATTAACATAATTTTATATTTGATTTAGGTCTACCAATATACCTTGGGATTTTCTGCTTATATATAGAATATTCTTTTTCAAATAATTTCTCCAGATATTTTTCTTCCATATAAACTATGTAAAAATGTATGACGATTAAATAAATCACAGCTAAAATAAAGGATATCAATGATCTAACTATTAAAGCTGTTCCAAAAATAATGAAAAAGCAACCTAAATTTTGTTGGGGATTTCTGCCCCAACGATAAATTCTAGTCGTGATTAACTAACTATTATCTCTTCCAAAACTTCTTGAAATTGATTTGAATTGCACCATACTTATAAATAAAATAGCGAATCCGATCCCAATTAATAAGCTACCAAGAATTACAGAAATGATAGGATCTATGGGTAAAATTCAGATATCGGGGAATATTAATAAGAATAGCCCTGAGAGATACATCAAGCTCCAACTTAAAGCTAACCATCTGAGCAATACTTTTTTAGCATCATAAGCTTTTTTTGTACCTAATAAAATGATTGTGGCATAAATTATTAATATCAATGCAGTTATAATGAATAAAATAAAATTCACTTTTGTTCACCTCATATTTTTAATTTTCTATTACCCTTTCTTCCAAATTCCATTAATTTTTATTCGATCTCAAAATGATCATCAAAATGAATGTATTTGGGATATAAATTCTCAAAATTCTCTAAACAGGACTCATTACAAAAGAAAAGATCATACAAATCTATAGTTTTTTTAACAAACTTCCTGGGTATTAGATTTTCGTAATATTCACAATATACTTTAGTACCCTCCATTGAACATGATACTATTTTTTTCAATTTTTCTTTAAATTTTTCAAAAATCGAGATATCCCCATCAAAGTGCTCTAAAGAATCTTCAAAACTCTTTAAAAAATGTAATTGAATTCTAATTATTTTTTTATGTAACAAGTAATAATTGTCATTTTTTTCAGATTTTATTATAAAATATAAATTTTTAATTTTTTTAAAAAAAAAAATTTGAATTCTCCTATTTGAATAGTATTTAAATTACGAGATATCTCTGTTTCTACGAATGCTGTAATTGCTGAAAATAACCCAGTTATTAAATTATTTTCTATATCAATATAATTACAATTAATATTACACAAGTTAATTCCATCTTTTACGATCCATACTGAATGTATCATTTTCTTTCTTTTCTCCCATTCTTTTTTCGAATTCTAGAAATTCTATATGCATTTAATATAACGAGTAGAGTAACTCCTAAATCCCCTATTCCTACAGCCAAATATAATGTCATCAAGCCTAGAAATGTCA
>CAZIEC010000135.1:3867-6957 GCA_964538145.1 uncultured archaeon | reverse complement strand
CTTTCACTTTTTAAACTTTCCTTGCTTTTCACTTTTTCTAAGAAATATGGTTCTATTATTGAAGAGATTTGGTTAAAATCAAAATGTCTCGCATCAATTGCTTTCAACTTACAAATGCTCGCACATTTTCCGCAACCTTTACATAATGCTGGATTAATAAATGCTTTTTTTGCTAATAAGCGTATTTCTTCAAAATCTTGTCTTGCATCTATGAGTTCAATTGCCTTAAAAGAACAAGCCTCAACACAAGATCCACATCCATTGCATTTTTCTGGATTAACAATAACATCTTTGAAAAAACATTGCATTGATAATATAAAAGAGAGAAATTTTAATCGAGTAGAAGAAATTTGTCCTATACTCAAAAATCTGCTAGCCCTACCTGCAGCTCCATTTGCTTGAGAAATGCATTCTTGTACCTTTTTTGGCCATTGTGCACATCCACAAATAAAGACTTCTTGCTCTTTAAAGTCTAACGGTCTTAATTTTTTATGAGCTTCAATAAAGAAATTATTATCATCTAAAGGAATATTAAGTAATCTTGAAAATTTTAAATTATCTTCAGGAGGAATTAAGGGAGTTGCTAAAACAACTAAATCTATATTAAAATCTATTATTTTTTCTGGATTATAATCATCCTTTAAAACAATTTTATATTTCTCTGGTTCATTACTTAATCTAGTTATGTTTGGAATATTTTTTAAATTATAATGCAAGTATTTAGCAAGATTTTTTCTTTTATTGAATAATTCCTCTAATTCTTTTTTTGCCACGTGTAAATCTCTGTGAACAACTAAAATTTCTAACTTTGGGTTAATTTTTTTGAGAAGATTAATATTTTTTATCGTGTTACTACAGCACACATTTGAACAATAAGAAAAACCATCTTTTTGCCTAGACCTAACGCACAAAATGAATGTTACATACTTTAAGCCGTTGATCCACGAAATATTTTCATTTTTTAACTTTTGTTCTAGTTCTAAAAGAGTTATTACATTTTCATTCTTACCATCATAATTGAATTGTCCCATTGGCTTGTATTCTTTAGCACCTGTTGCTAATATTATTACTCCAACATCAAACTCCTTTTCTAATTTATTTTCATCAATAAAGGTAATTTTATAATTACCTATAGAGCCTTCTATGTTCAATATTTCAGAATTAAGAAAAACTTTAATTTTTGGAATATTTTTAATTTTCTTCTCTAAATCAGCAATGAATTCTGAAGCTTTAATATTTGTTGGAGATAAAACATTAATATTGTTTAAATTTCCGCCCAACTTGGAATCCTTTTCGATTAATATAGTTTCATATCCTTGTGATGAAATATTTAAAGCGGCAGTCATTCCAGATACGCCTCCACCAATAATAAGCGCTCTTGGAGTAATTTTAATGATTTCTTCTTCTGGTAAAATACTGGTTTCTCTTTCTCTAGTTTTTGAATATTTTGATTCATTTAATAGCATCGCAACTTGTCCAGCAACACCGCTAGCTTGGCTTACTACTTCTGGGATATCCATTGGTTCGATACAAAATCCACATAAAAATATACCTTTTTTAGGAGATATACTATTATCAAAATATGTTTTTGATTTAAAGAAATTGAATTTATCTAATTTAAGTCCTAAAATTTTTGCCAAGTTATGATTACTCTTAGCAGACATTAGTGGCGCTGCTAAAACTACGAGATCAGCCTCAAATGTTTTATCAATTTTAGTCTTCAGATCTGTATAATGAATGATTATATTCTTAGAATCAGGTTCCTCTTCTAAGTACTTAATTTTTGCTTGGAGATATTTTATATCATATTCTTTTTCTGCTCTACTAGTATATTCATAAAAATTTCTTCCAAAAACTCTGATTTTATGACGGAAGACCGATACATCAATATCATCATTATAAATTTTTGTCAATATGGCTTGCTTTGCCGTGTACATGCAACAAACTCGGGAACAATATGAGATTTTCTCTTCTGGTTCATTATATCCCACGCACTGGATGAACGCGACTTTTTTTGGTGGAATTTCATCACTAAGTCTTAAGATTTTACTACTAAAAGGCCCTGTAGGACATAATATCCTTTCATATTCCAAGGCATTTATAACATTCTTAAATTGATATCCCCATTTAGGAGATAATTCTTGGCTCATCATCTCTAATCCAGTAGCTACAACGATAGCTCCTACTTTTAATTTAATATTTTTAATTTCATCATCAAAATTAATTGCTTTTGCCTTGCAAACTTTATTACATACACCGCACACATTTCTATTAAGATATAAGCATAGTTCAGAGTCGATTAAATACACGGGAGGAATGGCTTGGGGAAATGGAATATAAACGGATTTTCTTTTTCCTAAATCCATGTCAAAATAATTTGGAGCTTCAATTTTAGGACATCTAGCAGCACAATCTCCACATCCCCTACATTTATCTTCTTCAATAAATCTTGGATGTTTTTTTATAAAGACTTCAAAATTTCCAGCAGTACCAGTAACTTTTACTACTTCTGATAAAGTAAATAGCTCAATATTTGGATTTTTATATATTGCAACCATTTTTGGAGCCAATGTACACAGGCTGCAATCATGTTCTGGATATAATTTATCAAATTGTGCCATGTGTCCGCCTATTGAAGGTTTTTTTTCTATTAAATATACTTTAAACCCCATCTCTGTAAGATCAAGAGATACTTGAATGCCAGCAATACCTCCTCCTATAACTAATACCGATCCTTCCATTTAACATTCACACTCAAAACTTTACATTAAACACCGGAGAATATTCTTTTTTCTATTTACAAAAATGCCAAATAAGAGTACTAAAGTAATTATTAGGACAATCTATTATTTAAACATTTTCCCTAAAAATGATCAAGGTCGCGAGTTTTCCAAATTATTTGTTTTCGATCTTGATCACTAAAACCTTTTTTGTGATTAGATTCGATATTTCTATCTTATATTTATGATTAGATTTGATCAAGAAGAAATGAAACTATAATATTATAATGGAAATATTTTAAATAATAAAACATGAATCAGAAGCAATTTAAATCTAGAAATTAATATCCTATTTCTAAAGAATTTTTAA
>CAZIEC010000135.1:0-3767 GCA_964538145.1 uncultured archaeon | reverse complement strand
TTATTTTACTCCATTTATTATTCTAATAAATAAGATTCAATCATGGCATATATTTGATCAAAATCATAATGCTTCACGGAAATTGCTCCAGCTGGACAACTTGCAGCACAAGTCCCACATCCTTTACATAAAGCTGGATTAATGAAAGATTTAGAAACTTTTAAACTAAAATCTTCAAAGTTTATCTGAGCTTCTTTTAGTTCAATTGCATTGTAAGCACATATAGTTTCACACTTTCCGCACCCAATGCATCGTTCAGAATTAACTTCCGCTATTAATCCAGAGCTAGTAATCGTTTTAACGCTCAAGAATCTACTGGCTCTTCCTGCAGCACCATGTGCTTGAGCAATTGTGTCTTGAATGTTTTTAGGCCAATGAGCACAACCGCACAAAAAGATCCCATCAGTTGCGAAATCCACTGGCCTTAATTTCACGTGTGCTTCTAAAAAGAAACCGTTTGCATCTAAGGGAACTTTTAGCATTTTAGCTAACTTTTCCATATTATCTTGAGGAACCAAGGGAGCTGCTAATATTATTAAATCTGTTTCAAAATCAATATTTTCTTGCAAGTTGGTATCAAAAATAGAAATATTATATCTCTCAGGTTTATTTTGAATTTTCTTTATTTTTGGTAAATTTTTAAGATCATATCTGAGAAAGATAGCATCTCTTCTTACGCCTCGATAATATTCCTCGAAATCTTTTTTAGCCATTTGAATGTCCCTATATAGAACCACAATTTCAATATCTGGTTTTAAATCTTTCAGAATTTTTACATTTTTCAAGCTCACAGCGCAACATATATTTGAACAATACGGAATTTTATCTTCTTGCCTTGAATTAACACATAAAATTATTGTAGCACGATTAACATTTTCTAACCAAATGGTATCCTTACTTTTTATTTTTTGTTCTAAATCTAATAATGTTAAAATATTTTTATTTTTCTTGTCATAAAGAAAGGAACCTTCAGGTTTCATTTCCTTGGCTCCAGTAGCTACAATAATGGTTCCAACTTTTAAATTAACTCTTTTTTCATCTAATGAACTAATAACAATATTATAATCCCCTATATAACCTTGAATTTTTTCGATGTTAGAGTTTAAATATACACTAATATTAGAATTATTTTGAACTTCATTTATGATTGACTTCAATAATTCAGAGGGATCTTCGTGATTTGGAAAAAGACAGGAAATATTGTTTAAAAGACCTCCTAATTTATTACTTTTTTCGATAATATATGTTTTAAATCCTTGATTAGCAATGTTTAAAGCTGCTGTCAAACCAGCAATGCCACCCCCTATTATTAAAGCAGCAGGAGTGATATCAATTTTAGTATCTGAGAGAGGCTTTAATAAACGAGCTTTTGCTACAGCCATTCTGATTAAATCCTTGGCTTTCTCTGTAGCAAATTCATATTCGTACATGTGAACCCATGAACATTGATCTCTGATATTTACCATTTCAAATAAATACTTGTTAAGCCCGGCTTCTTGACACGTTTCTTGAAATAGAGCTTCATGAGTCCTTGGAGTACAAGAAGCCACTATAAAACGATTCAAATCGTATTCTTTAATTATTTCTTTAATTCTAGCTTGAGAATCTGAGCTACATGAATATAAATTTGACTCGCAATGGACTACATATGGCAAACTTTTAACATATTCGACTACACTCGAAACATCTATGTATTTTCCAATATTAATTCCACAATGGCAAACAAGCACGCCAATTCGAGGTTCATCTGTAATTTTAACTTCCTTTTCTGGTTCTCCAGGTTGTTTCTGCTTAATTTCAGTAAATTTAGTTGGATTTAATAATTCAGCAACTTGAGAAGCAACCCCACTAGCTTCTGCTACAGTTTCAGGAATATCCATTGGTCCTTGGCAAAATCCGCATAAGAATATTCCTTTTTTAGAAGATAAAGATTTGTTGTAAAAATTTTTTTCTTTAAAGAAATTATAATCATCTAGTTCAATTCCTAATATTTTTGCTAATTTTTGCGTTCCTTCTGATGGAACTAATGGTGGTGCTAAAACCACTAGATTTGCCTTGAAAGTTTCAAACCTTCCAGTTTTAAGGTTCTCATAATGAATTATTAAATCTCTTGTTTTTGGATCTTCTTTAATATAACTTATTTTCGTTTGAAAATATTTCACTCCATATTCATTTTCTGCTCTTTGAATAAATTCATAAAAATTTTTGCCATAAGCTCTGATATCATGGCGAAATACGAAACATTTCGCATTCTCAGAATGTTCTTTTGTAATAATTGCTTCTTTTGCCGTGTACATGCAACACACGCTAGAACAATAAGGAACATTTTCATGTAAATCTCTAGAACCGGCACATTGAATGAAAGCAATTTTTTCAGGTTCTTTCTCGTCACTAGGACGTAACACATGACCTGCAAATGGTCCAGAAGCACACAAGATTCTTTCATACTCTAAAGCACTGATAACATTAGGATATTGGTATCCCCAACGAGGACTTAATTTTTCTGCAATTATATCAAATCCCGTAGCCACAACAATGGCACCAACTTTTAAATTAATATCCTTTGGTTTTTGCTCAAAATCAATTGCTTCAGCTTGACAGACTTTTTGACAGACCCCACAGACTCCTTTTGTTATTTTTAAACATAGATTCGGATCTATAATGTATACAGGAGGGACTGCTTGAGGAAATGGAATGTATATCGACTTTCTCTTTCCTAAATTCATATCAAATAAGTTAGGCACTTCAATTTTGGGACATTTACTGGCACAATCTCCACATCCTTTACATTTGGTTTCATCAACATATCGTGGTTTTTTCAAGATAGTAACATTAAAATCTCCTGCTTTTCCTTGTACTTTCTTGACTTCTGAGTGTGTTAATAATTCTATATTAGGATTTCTATAAACTTCAACCATTTTGGGAGCAAGAATGCATAAACTACAATCATTTGTAGGAAATGTTTTGTCGAGCTGAGCCATCCGCCCTCCTATTGATGGATATTTCTCGACTAAATAAACTTTAAATCCTAATTCAGTTAAATCTAATGAAGCTTGAATCCCAGCTATTCCTCCTCCTATAACTAATACGGAACCTTGCATTTAATCTTCCTTTAACAATTATTTAGGATGGATAACTTTTACATTATTTATTATAAATTCAGAAAAATCTAAAATTTGGATGGGAAATTGCTCCTTGTAGTCATCTCTTAAACAAGAGAGATGAACAATGCATTTTGGACAAGAACTTACCATTAGATTTCCTGTCTTTTTTGCTTCTAATAATCTTTTATATCTTAGAGCTTTTGTTTTTTCGTTACAATTCATCCAAGAACTAACGCCGCAGCAAAGAGAATTCTCTTTATTATGTTCCATTTCTTGGAATTTATATCCCAATCTTTCAAGTTCTTTAAATATTTCCCTCACTTTTCCAGTTAAATTAATTTCTTCTGGCAAGAATCTGCTTGATCTACAAGGATCATGATATGTGAATTGCAAGTTTTCTTTTATTATTTTTTTTGGCTTTACAAATTCTATAATTCCAGATTTCCACTTATCATAGATATATTCGATAAGATGTTTTACTTCAAATTTATCATTAAAATCTTCAAAAAGATTTGGATAGTCTATTTTAAGTGTTCTATAACATTCTACACAAGCAGTAATTATTGTTGAAACTCCTGCTTTTTCAAACATTTCCACATTCTTCATTGCTAATTTTATGAAAGTTTTTAATTTTCCTTGACCCCAATAAATATCATGTCCGCA
>CAZIEC010000134.1:0-7004 GCA_964538145.1 uncultured archaeon | reverse complement strand
TCAGGAGGCTCCTCTAATCCACCAACTAATATTCCACAACAGTTTGGTTTGATATTCAAGAATATTATTTTTTCCTTACCATTACCCCATGAAAGCCTTCCTCCATATCCTAAGCCCGAGTTCCATCTAAAATTATTTCTTGAAATCGTTTCGTCAGGAGAAGAAATAAAACAAGCATTTGGCTCCAAACCATATTTTTCTTGGAGTAAATGCATTTGTGCGAGACCAAACTTCATATTAGCGCGGCATAATTTTGATGTTGCATCATTTAAACCTGTAGAAAAAATGAATTCTTCTGCTCTTTTAAGTAGACTCTCGCGCGTTAACATGACCAAATTTCTCATGGAAGTTGAAAATTTCAATGAACCCTCTCCTCTCTATTTTAGACTTAACTATTAGTAGTAATTCGTATATTTATATGTATTGCATGTTGAATCCAAAGATCATTTTTACTTTTCAAAACTCGATTTAAAAAAAGGTCAATTTGATGTTTCAACAAATTAATTTCATGCGTTATTGTGATACTGATTTTCAAAATCGTATAATAAAGTTTTCAAAATGTTCTAAGGTGATATAAGATTTTTAACAAAATTTTCTAAAAATGGAGGATATGTGAAAAAATTTTGTTCTCACGAGTCAAATGGAATAGTGATAAGTTTTAAATATATCTAACTCAAAATAGAATTCAATCTAAACAAAAATGTGAATTAAAATGTCTGATAAATTAAATACGAGAGCATTGGTATTATTAACATTTTTTTCATCAGCATTATTTAGCATAATCACTCCGATGGCAAAAGAATTATCCATTGCTCTTAGTTTAGGTGGAGAAGAACAAGTAGCTCGAATTAATTCAATGTTTTTAATGGTTGGGGCATTCAGTTCACTTGTTTGGGCATATTTTGGAGATAGATTCTCACGAAAAAAATTATTAATGCTAGCTACATTAGAATGGGCAGTTCTCATATTCTTAACAATCTTTTCGTTTGATTTTTATTCGCTATTAACTTTCCAATTATTTACTGCGGTTGGATTTGGAGCAATCTTGCCCTTAACTTTTTCCTTGATTGTTGATATGGTGGAATCGAAGAGTAGAGGTAAGATTTTTGGGTTATTAAGCGCTGTTTATGTCTTAGGAAATGGTTTAGGGCAAATTTTATCAGGTTTTCTAATTGATTATTATCCATGGCAAATCCCCTTGATCATTGTTTCTATTGGAGGCATTTTTTGCTTTGTTTTATTATTCTTTATTCAAGAGCCTCAGAGGGGTGCAACAGATGAACTTTATAAAGTAGAATCTGAGGATGAATTAGTAATTGAATATAAAATTAGGTTAAGCGATCTCAAGGAAATCTGGAAAATTAAAACAACCGTATGGATTCTATTATTAAATTTCTTGATGTTCATATCGATTGGTGCAATATCTTCATTCTTCATTTCAATGTTAAAAAATGATTATGGCCTTAGTTCTACCATAGCTACTATATTCTTAATCATCGTTTTTGGCTCGCAAGTTCCAAGCGGACCTCTCTTTGGAAAGATTGGCGATAAGAAACATGCTAAAGATAAAAGAGGTTGGATGCAAGTTGTATTGTTCTGCTTGCTTTCAGGGGCTATTTGTTATATCATTGCATTTTCATTAGGACTTATTTCTCATGACATGATAATTGTCATCATTTTTTTGATCTTTACAGTTTTAGGTGCTTTCTTATTTGGTGGAATTGATCCGCTAACTCAAGCTACGTTAGGAGAAATAAATCCACCCCAGATTCGCTCGACCATCTATTCAATTAACTATTTAACTTACACTCTTGGTAGAAGTATAAGCTTATTGTTATTAGGAGAAATGTTCATTTCATTTGGATCTTTTTACAGTCCGGGTTATCTCATCTTATCAATAATGGCCTTAGGCTGCTCTTTAGTGTTAATACCAATATTGAAAATTCTTCCAAAAGATATTGAAAAAATAAAATCGAGGAAAATAAAAGAAACTTAAGGCTGCTAAATACATGAAAATCAAAGAAAACCTCTGTATTGGTTGCGGGCAATGCGTTATTGTTTGCCCAGTTAATGCGATTCAGATTGAAAATAAAAAAGCAAAAATCGATAGAGATTTATGTGTTGAATGTCACGTATGCTATAGAGATGCAGAATGCCCAGTAAATGCGATAAAAATGGAACGGTTAAAATGGCCCCGAATAATTCGGAGCGTGTTTAGTGATGTAATAGCCACACATAAAGTCACGGGCATTCCAGGGAGAGGAACTGAAGAAATGAAGACTAATGATGTTACCGACCGCTATAAATATGATGAAATAGGCATATCCATCGAAATTGGGAGACCTGGTATGGGTACTCTCCTTAAAAATGTTGAACTTTTTACTAAAAGATTAGTTAAATTGGGAGTAGAATTTGAGAAAGATAGTCCAATAACCGTTCTTATTGATGAGAAAACAGGAAAATTAAATGAAGAATTGCAAAATGAGATAGTCCTTTCTGCTATAATAGAATTTAAAATTTCGCAAGAAAAATTGAATGGTGTTTTAGAAATAATAAAAACTGTTGATAAACAAATTGATACCGTCTTTTCTGTAGGATTAATTACACGTTTTAATGAAGATGGAAGTCTCCCATTATTAGACCAGATCTCCAAGCAAGGATTCGAGATAGAACCCAATGCAAAAATAAATTTAGGTTTAGGTAAAAAACAATTTTGAAAGGTGATATCCATTACGCATTCATTGCATAGAAAAGGAAATATTGATGATTTGAAACAAGATTATGTTATTCTTGCAATGCTCTCGAGAAATATCAATGATAAATATCCAGATTCAAGAGAGCGTTTAATTAAAGTCGGTAATATTTTAAAAGAGCATTCTCCCGTAAACATGATGTCAGAAAATCTTTGGACCATCAGTCCCGTAATAACGGCTGTTTATGATAATATTCATTCAATAAAAAAGATTTTAAAAAAGTTGAAAGAGGAAGATTTAGGAATCTCAATCGTAGTAAGCGGGTTAATTTCAGAGATACAATCTGTTGCTAAAGAAGTCGGTTTAAAGCTCCATACTGCACATTTATCCCTTGGAATATTTGGCAACAAAAAAAATCTTCCAGATGATAAAATATTAAGCATCACGACGATGTGTGGACATCATTGCATATCGCCTAAATCAATCGCCGATTATGTTCAAAAAATTAAAGAGAAAAAGATTACAATTGATAAAGCAGCAGAAAAATTGGCGAAACCATGTGTATGCGGCATTTTTAATATTAATAGAGCAAAGAATTTATTAAAAAGTTTAATTTAATCTTTTATTTTATTTAATTTAAAATTATTGGAGAAAATAATCCATTATTTATCAAGAATTTATTATATTAACCTCAATTTGATTTTTCTCTTAATAACTTAAATATAAATAAAGATTTTGTTATATATTGATGTAGAAGTTAACTTATATATTATTAAACAAGAAAGTTAAAAATTTAAGCATGTTAAATTTGGATGACATAATTTTATATGACCCCATTAACAATGTAATGAACGAAGGGGAATATTTTGGTTCAATTGTTTTAAAATTTAAGGGAAACCAAGGAGCAATCATTCTCTCAGATAATGTTGATTTATCTTCTAATGTAGGATTTACTTTCGATCAAGCGATTAAAATTGGGTTTAAAATACAAGATAATAAAAAGGTGGCTTATCTCCAAAAGATTCAAAATGAAATCATCAATGATTTTGACATCGTTGAATATTGTATTAAAGTTTCAGATAGTCTCATGGATGAGTATGATAAAAGATATTGGTCTTCCACACTACCATCTACGATTACAATGGTGCATACTGCTGGACTTTATCTGAAAGATCCTCAATATGAGATAAATCATTTGGATTTTTTTGAAAATGAAATTTTAAGGAATCCCTTGGCATTAATTAATAGAGGAGTAATTATTGCTGATAGAATCACGATTAATAGCGAGACAAGCATGGTTTTTTACGATTCTTTAATCATTGGGAGAGATGAGAATAACATATTAAAGACAAGTTTTGAAGATTTTATTTTTGTTGAAAAAGAAATTTTAGAATATATAATTATATTAGGTAGAGACGAATTAAAATCATAATTAAGCCAATGTTGTTGTATGAAAATATAGAAGCTAAGATTTTATCTATTTTAAAGATGGGAATAAATCCTTTTGAGAGATTCGTGAGTACTGGCGAAATTAAGGAGAATTTTCCCGTTGTCAAATCTCGGACATCTATTCTAAATAAAATTAGTAATATTATCAATGATGAAAATAATTTTGTCCTTCCAATAATTGGAGGCGTTGGTATTGGCAAGACGCATCTTTTTTGGGCACTTAAAAACAAGATGTATCGATATAATTTCATTTACATTTCGTTAAATAATGTTTATAAGAAATTTTTTTATAACTTATATTCAGAATTTATTGAAAACATTTTTGTAATTGATAGAGAAAATAAAAAGAGCCATCATGATGTTTTTGTTAACCTAAAAAAAGATTTTAATGAAAATATTTCCAATAATGGTAAGCATTTTAAGAAAGGAAATGTTAAGAGAGATGTAAGCACTCCAGGTATTGAAATATTGAGAGTAATTACCAGGGATATGTGCAAAAAATGGGGCGGTTTAGAAAGAAAATATGGATTTTTTCATATAGCAGATCTGGAAAAAGTAAAAGAAACAGCTTACCAGATTCTTAAAAATAAATTTAAAGATGATGAGCAGGATGTACTAAAAGATGTTATCAACATAATTGTTTCTCATCAGTTAGATCCTGAAAATGGAATGGAAGCAGAAAGATGGTTGCTAGGAGAATTAATGGATTTAAAGGAATTATCTCAATTGAACATGAAATTTGATCTTAGAAAGAATAAAGCGGCATTCATCATCTTAAAGTTATTCATAGAAAATTCAAATAAGAAAACCGTTCTATTCATTGATGATTTTGATATTTTAATTTCATTACTTCACTCTAAAAATGAATATGAAGAGCAAGTATTTGATCCAAGTTGGTTATATGGTGATGTGAAATCTCCTGATGAGGCAATAGCAAAAAAACTTCTCAAAAATTTCATGATGCTCCATCGAATTGGAGGCTTGAAAATAATTATAACACTAAAAAGTCTGGATGAATTAGAAGAGCTAAAAATGATTTTTAGAGATATGGAAGAACAATTTCTTTCTTCAATTAAAGAACCCATCTTTTTATTACCTTTCAATCAAGAGGATGTTTTTGAGTTTTATAAATTAAAGATGAGATTTTTTTATGATTTCCTTGATATGACAAATATTTCTGAAGATCTCATTGAAAATTGTTTTCCCATCGGTAAAGAGAGATTAATTGAAATATATGAAAGTACTGGAGGGAACCCCAGAGAAATAACAAAAAAGTTAGTTAACTATTTTAATGATATTATCGCATATTAAAAATAATTTTCATGAAAAAAATCTTGTTGAATCACAAATGGCTTCTTAAAATTTTTTCATAAACCCGTATCTCATTTAATATTAATTCTTTATACTTTCTACTCCAATTGGTTTCGGATATCTTGGATTTGAATTTCTCTAATGATTCAATGGACTGAAAAAGTGTTATTAAAATAATTCGTATTGAATTTTTATTCAATAATTTATAATTTTCATCATCATTTAAAATCTGTAATAGCTCTTCATCATTTTTGAAATATTTTTTAACAATTTTTTCCAAGGATTCTAAAACTTTTTGATTTGCAGAATCTAAGAGTTTTATTATTCTTGGATAAAAGTATAATGGGATTTTTCCCATTAAATCTAAAATTTCAATGGCGATTATCTTACTTGGAATGTACTCTTCGCTCAACCCATTATAAATAATTTCTTCAATTTTTTTTGAAACTTTATTATTAAATTGAAGCATTTTTTTTAATGTTTCTAAAATCTCCTTTCTAACCCATCTATCGGATCTAAAATACTGCTGATGTAAAAAATTAATGTATTTTTCATCTAAATTGTAATTTTTTCCAAGTTCTCCTAACAGATATGTCAGGTTCAGTAATATTTTACTTAAAATCTCTTGATCCTCAATATTTAGAATATAATCAATGATGGAAAAGATATCTTCCATCGGTTTATCCTTTAGAGCAATTAAAAAATCATTAATTGCTTCTATATTTCTTAATTTTATGTCTTTTTTTAATTGTTTAATCATTGATTTTCAAAAAATCATTAAATATTATATCAATTCTTTTAATCTGTTTTTTGAATTCGTTTGTTCCACAAGAAATCGTTAATCTCATTATCACTAATTTTGTCTTTTTCTAAAATTCCTCTCTCCTCTAAATATTCTTTAAAATCTTTTACAATTTGAATTACTTCTTCTTGCTTATAATTGATTTTTAAGATTAAATTCTTCTTTTCAAGGATATATTTAGCATAGTACCAATAGAAAAATACGGTTATCATTAGTACCAAAAAATTATTCACCATGTTGACTTGAGCCCTATTAGAGTAGATTCCTGATAAATAACCGCCACCTATTATCATTACTACCTGTCCCTCAACGTATAATATTGTAAATGCAAATAAGAAGAACGGTAAGTTATTGTCGTTGAAAATTTTCAGTTTGTATATTTTTCCTCCAAGACCTCTCAATACTAATATAGCTGTAGCAATCATTAAAAATACGTCCATGAAAATCCTAATTATATCAAATCCATGAGTTTGTACTGCTGTACGGAATGAATATATAAAACTAAAAGATCTATACCAAATTAATAACCACACGAAAAGAAAAAACATCGAAGAAAAGATATTCGGAGTCTCATTTTTTAAACTTTGAAAATGCAAGTAAATTAAACGCCAAAAAAGTATTAGCATTATAATGACCATGAAAATATTCCATCCATAAAACCAGAACAAGGGTGTTAGGGAATCTCCGGGAGATTGGGGTGTAAAATAATCTAAAAATCCAGAAAATGTGCCTAATTGTATGATAGCTGG
>CAZIEC010000133.1:0-7010 GCA_964538145.1 uncultured archaeon | reverse complement strand
ATATTCCCATGAAAAATAGGAAATTGAAATTATTTTTGAAAATTTTTTATATTAATTGAACGAATAATAAACTTTTTTATAAGATTGATCTTAAAAACATGCATTCAATTTTTAAATATTAAGAAAAAAAAGTTTAAAATTTCCCAAAAGGCTTAAAACTCTTAAATTATGGATTTATACGAAAAATACTTAAAAAATATTATAGATTTCTTGATTCTGGCAAAATTTAATTTTTTGTAAGTATTAATCCGTTGAAAAAAAAGGTTTATATATTATATCATAATAAATAATCATATAAAAAAATTTAAGAATAAGACAACGCTTTCAGCGAGAAATCCGCTGAATTTAACCAATTTATTAAATTAATTCAAATTATATAAGATAAATGTGATATAATGAAAATTGTTACCGTGAATGTTCCTGAAAATTATATTGAAGCTATAAATAAATTAGTTGGAGAAAAAGGAATTTATCCATCTAGATCAGAATTAATAAGATGTGCAGTTCGAGATTTTTTAATGAAAGAATTGAAACAAGCAGTAGAAATATCAAATGTCAATGAAAATCATATTGAAAAACTCGATGAAGAAAAATATGTTCGAATTCCCTATGATATTGTTAATGAAAATTCTGAACCAATACGTCTCTTTAAAACTTATAAGATAGTTAGGCGATTGGAACACTAAATAATTAATTATTCGTATTTTTTTCTTATTTCTTTTTTTTAATTTCAAAATTTTTTAAAAAAATATTTTTAATTTTAAACATTCTAAATTTGTTCAAACTTTTTTCTATATTAATAAAAAAATTTAAAAATAAAAGATTATGCAGATTTGTCCATTTTACAAAAAAAAATTATTCATTTCAAATATTCTTAATTAATGTAAACTTAATTAATTAATAATATACAAAAAGCTGTCCAAGAAGATTTTCTTAATCATGACTTTTAGTGATAATGAATACAAACCTAAATTCATGGAATGGGGAATTATTAATAATGATAATTTTAGTAACATTTATGACATCCCTCTTAAGAGATGGGACCCTCTCTCAACTATAAGCATTACAACAAGCGAATTTGGCTTGGACGAGCATAAAAAAAGATTTTATGGTCATTATGCATACATCTCACCAATAAGGGGTAAACGACCGAAAGGATTTGACGAATTAAAAAAAAAATTAATGAATATTAAATGTTCTGAAATAGATTTCAATGATTATGTGGATGTATTTAAAGCTGTTACTGAAGGTCATCCGATTTACGATGAAAAAACGGGTTCTTTAATTGGTGATGGTTTTACAATCATAATTATGGAAGATGAAAAAAGACGAGATAATCCATTTCATGACAAACCACATAGAATCCAAAAATTACCGGATACTTGTAAGGCTATAACCTTGATAAATCGCTATCCTTCAATGGCTCGAGTAGTAGATCCTGAAATTGAAAAAATTATCTCTAAAAAATTACCTTCTCATTTGAAGTTAGCTAGAGGAATCAATTTAGTTACAATTTCTAGAAATTTTTACCCTTCATTTTGCTTTGATTTAATCCCTGAAGATGTACTCTCAGGAATATTTTTATCAATGAAAGAAGCCATCTTATATTGTGTCTTAGAAGCAATAGATAAAGATTATTATGATATTCCTGTTAATCCTTTCTTTAATATAGGTACGAAAGTTGGAGGATCACAACCGCGCATTCATGGGCAAGTTTATATCGATCTTAATGGAGATGGTCATGGTCTGCGTTTAGAGGGATATTTAAGAGCATTTAAGGAAATGGGAAATAATTGTCATTTATGTAGTACTTCTCATGGTAATTCTGAAAGAGTAATCCTAAAAACCGAATATTGGACATTTTATTTGACAGGTAGTCCCATTAGAAATTATCATATTAGATTTCATCCAAATGAGCACGTGAGAAGATTTACGCAATTGAAAATAAATCAATTTAATGATTTAGCTAATTCTCTAAAAATTGTATTTCATGCTTTAGATGAGATAAATGTTGAAAGAAATAGAAATATCATTTTTAATAGTTGCCCATATGGATATGATGCAAATTTTCACATGTTTGGAGATATTATTCCTCATGAAATAATTGGTGGAGCTGAAATGGCAGATGACATGCGAGTGGCTAGAAAATCGCCTAATTTAGCTGCTAGAGAACTCCGAAATGCTATTCAAAAGTTTCTAAATAAAAAATAAATTCCAAATTGTTTTATAAATTAATAAAACAACTTTTAAATTAAAAAATAAATAAATATAAACCTACAAGAGATTGTAGAATATTTCATAATAATAGTGAGAAAATTACCTTGAAAGAATGGTCTGCAATTATATTAGCTGGTGGCAAGGGTTCTAGATTAATGCCACTCACATCTCTGATACCAAAACCATTAGTTAAAGTCACGAATAAGCCAATGGTAGACTATGCCATTGCTCACTTAATATATGCTGATATAAAGCAAATTTTTTTAGCATTAGCATACAAGGGAGAAAAATTAAAAAAATATATTGAAGAAACTTGGACAAAAGACAAATTAGGAGATGTAGAATTAGAATGTGTAGTGCAAGAAAGTAAAGGGACCGCGGATGCATATAGATTATTATCGGATAGATTGGATTCCAAACAAGTTGTTGTGAGTATGGCCGATATCGTAACGAATCTACCAATGAAAGAATTCATGGAGTTCCACAAGGAAAAAGAAGGGATTGCTACTATATCCATGAAAACTGTTGAAAGCCATACAAGTCAATATGGAGTAGTATTATTAGATAATAATTATAAAATATATCTCTTTTTAGAAAAACCCGCTCCAATGGAATTGTATTTGAGCAGTATCGCCCAAAGAACAGATTTATACTTGCACACAAACGTGATTAATACGGGTATTTATTGTTTTAATAGAGAAATTGGAGATATCCTAAAAGAAACAGATTTAATGGATTTTGGTGGTGATGTTTTTCCCTTTTTATTAGAAAATAACTATGATTTATATGGTTTTGTAAAGAATTATTACTGGTTAGATTGTGGTAATGCCCAAACTTACATGTGGGCTAATTGGGATTTATTGAGAAAATATGCTTGGCCAATAACCCCCAATGGTGAAGAATACGATCAAATTTTTGTAATGGGAATTATTAGTAGCGGTCAAGATGTAGTAATTGAAAAACCTACTTGTTTTGGTGAATATGTAGAACTTGGAAATAAGGTCCAAATAAAACAATTAACATCCATAGGGAATCATGTAAAGATTGGAGAAGATTCCATCATTGAAAAAAGTGTTATCTGGGATTATAATAATATTGGTGCTGGATGTAAGATAATAGAGTCTATTATATGTGATAATTGTGAAATTGGAAATAATGTGAGCCTGCAAAATGTAGTAATTGGCCCGAATTGTAAAGTAAATGATGATGTTGAATTAAGAGATAAAACGTTGAATTTAGGAGAAAAAGTATGATTTTTTTAAAATAAAATAATTTTTTACAACTTAACAAAAGCATTTAAATCAATTTCTTCAAATAAACCATCATTAGTCTCAAGAGTCTGAATGAAATTTCTTTCACCTTCATTTAAGGTACCACCATTTGCTACTTTTTCAGCTAGTTCATATAATCGAGTAAAGTTTTCATAATGCAAAGCAACACGATTTTCTGCATAGTCTCTAGCTGACCATGTAGTAATTAGAAATTGCCAATCACTGCTTTCTAATAATAAAAGTTCTCTGGCTAATTGCTTTAAAATTCTTTTTAATTCCGAATTATTAGAATTGATATATTTTGTAATAATTTCTTCTGATTTTGATTCACAATCATAAATTTTTTCCCATGTCCACGTTGTCCATTGATTTAACCATACCCAATGACTCGAACCTTGACCCCAACTTCCTTCTATGATTTGTACAACCTTATTTGGAGGATTTATTTCTAAATAATGGCGTGAATTGATTAATTCTATCTCAGGATCATCTTCTATCCATCTCAAGATTCTAGCTAGCCACCAATTGCCTTCAAACCACCAATGACCAAATAATTCACAATCATAAGGTGCAACTACTATCCCAGTATTATTGAATTTATTCCTATAACCTGTTAAAATGTCTTTTAGTAATGAAAGATAATGGCTAGCATTTTCATCTAATTTAGAAGGTACATCATCGGGCCAATATAACATTTTCTCTCCTAAATCAATTTTAGGACTAGTAACTTTCCAATAGCGTAATCCTGAAGGCCAATGTTTTTTATGAAATTCTAAATATTCTGCACACCCTGGATAACCATGTTCTCCAGACCAAACTACAATTCCTGTTTTTTCATCTCTAGTAAAAAATGCCACGGGTGCATCTGTTTCTGGGCCAGTTGCGACTAGATAAACTTCATAAGGTGATTTTTCAAATGAAACATGAACTTCTTCATATTGCTCTGCAAATTGTTTCCATAACTCTTTTAATAAAGGAAATCTAGCTGCATAAACTCCTTGAGATTTGCCTCCTAATAATAATGCAGTATCTATGAAAAAATATCTTAGCCCATTTTTTGCTAAAAAGTATTCAATACCATACCGTTCATACTCTTCTCTAGTAATTGGATTTTTCCACCGATAACTTGGACGGTAAGCACATTCGGGTAACCATACGCCAGTTGGAGCTCTACCAAAATGTTTCTTATAATTTTCAACAGCAACTTTAAATTGTGCATTGATAGAAGATTCTCTTGAAAGAAGTGGAGAATAACCATGAGTTGCTCCGCAAGTTATAATATCTAATAGACCATCATCTTGTAATTTTTTAAATGCTCCAACAATGTCTTTATTAAATAATTTTAAATAATCTTCTTTTACACGAATGTAGAATTCTTCCCACCATTCTGTAAGTCTAATCCTCTCCTTTCCATAGCCTTTCTTGATGAAATCTTCACGATCAACCATTGCAGCTTCAATTCTTTCATCAAGATACTTCACGAATTCTTCTTTAAAGGCAGGATGTCTCAACATCTCACATAATACAGGAGTAAGACCTAAAGTTAATTTTGGTTTATATCCATCATCCACTAATTTATATAATTCTTGTAATAGAGGGATGTATGTTTCTGAAGCAGCTTCATTCAACCAAGAAGTTCCATGTGGCCATACACCATAATTTAATACCCATGGCAAGTGAGAATGCAACACTAAATTAAAATATCCTAATATCTTAGACATAATTATTAAAATTCAAGTTATTTTATAATTCAAATAATTCAAAATGTTTTATTAATTAATATTTTAAGAATTATTTTTTATTGATATTTATTTAGAAAATATTTATTTATCAATAAACTTAATTTAAAATTTAAATGATAGATATTTATAAATGGTTAATAAATTAAAATTATGGCTCAAAATTTAAATAAATTATATAAGAATGGTAGAATTATAGGACGTGCTAATTATATCTTTACACCCGAGATTGCTTCATCGATAGGATCAATACATGGCAGTACATTTAAAGTTGATGAAACAATTGTAATCGGCAGAGATTATCATAACGACAGCCGGATGTTGAAGAGAGGTTATACATCTGGAGTAATGAGTACTGGAGTAAATTTATTAAATTTAAGTGATTGCACATATCCCCTTTTACAATTTACCATCCGTAGATTTGGCGCATCTGGAGGAGTATATTTTTCAGGAGGACATCTTTATAGTGAAGATGTTGGTATACGTTTTGTTGATGCTAGTGGAATTGAATATTCACCTTCAGAAATTAAAAAGATCATTAATGCTTTCAATAATTATCCTCAAAAGGTTAGACGTGTTGAACCAAGTAAAATTGGGCAAATAATAGCTATTCCTCAAACCCAGGATGTTTATATTAAATCATTACAACAATTTGTAAATAAAAAAAAAATTAAAAAATCCTCTCTTAAAATAGTTGTTGATTGCTCTTATGGACCAACTGGAAAAATAACTCCACTTTTACTAAATGATATAGGAATTGAAGTTATTGCTTTAAACACTCATTATAAAGAAAGATCTCAGATTCCTGTACCAAGTATAAATACAATTAGAAATACAGCAGAAATAGTAAAAGCCTCTAAAAGTCATTTAGGAGTTTGTTTTGATGTTGATGGTTCAAGAATTTTGATATTGGATGAAAATGGTCTAGAAATCTCGTATGAAGATCTTTTCATGTTATTTGTCTTGTATGATGAAAGGATACAAAATTCTAAAGCTAATCCAATAGTTACAACACCATCACTTTCAACTGTTGCTAAAGAGTTTTTGGAAGAAAATGGTTTTAAAATCAAATATGTGGAGAATCTTCCTGGAGAAATTTCTAGGCAAATTAGAGAATTAAGGGCTTGTTTTGGGGCTGCAGATACCCTAAAATTCTATTTTCCTCAATATTCTCCATTTTCAGATGGTAATTTTATTTTACTAAAAATTCTTGAAATAATGGCAAAAGAGAATGATTTAATTAGCTCCTTAACTAAAGGTTTTCCCAAAGGAATAAAAGTAAATAAAAACATACCAGTCCACTCGGATATAATGAGCGTGATTCATAATAAATTAATAGAATTTGCTAATGAATATGGCTTTAAATATCAAGATATTATTAACGAGTTAAAGATAATTGGTGATGGCGTTCACGTGTGTATTAAAGCTGATTTAAATCGAGATGCTATTTTGTTATCTGCGGAATCTAATGACTTAAAAAAATCTAAAGAAATTATTGCCGAACTTTCGAAACTTATATCCAAATTTTAAATTTAAGCACTCTTAAGAATTTATTTAAAAATTTCATTTTTTATCTTGAAAAATAATTAAAAATTTAAAAAAGTAAATGTATATTAATAATAAAAATTTAAAGATTAAAATAAAAAAAGGAAGGTTTAGCCGTGGTAGCTTTTGATATTAATTCAATCCTCATATTGGTCTCCCTACTGATTATTTTTGCGGTTTTTTTAGGGTTTGACCTGTTTAAAAGAAATGAGAGATATGCAAATTTGGCATATATTGC
>CAZIEC010000132.1:0-7143 GCA_964538145.1 uncultured archaeon | reverse complement strand
CCAAATACGTGTCCAAATGGTATCAAGCACCCAACACCACCTTTACCCATCATTTCTTTAGTTTCTGGCACTTGATTGAATAGCCATTCCGTTCCTTGTTGAGCATTAGCAATTAGATTAAAATGTGATAATTGAACTCCCTTTGGAACTCCTGTAGTACCACCAGTATATATTAACGTGGCTGTATCCTCTTTTGGATTAATTTTAACATCTGGTAATTCGATATTGCTACCTTTTTCTAATAACTCCTGAAATTTATAAAATTTAACATTTCCAACTTCTTCTGGCCACTCTTTCTTATTCATTTTAGGGACTTTTCCGATCAATTCACCGATAACAGCCTTTATTTTTGGGAGATATTCTCCTAATCCAGTAAGAATGATTCCTCGTAATGATTTCATCTTAGAAAGATCTTTTCCGTGTAAATGAGCTTTATACAATGCGTCTAAAATGAATAGAAATTTACTTTCAGAATCATTTATTTGGTGTACAATTTCAACAAATTTATGTAAAGGAATTATAGGATTGGCAATAGCACCGATTCGTACTATAGCGTAAAAGGCAATTACAAACTGAGGGCAATTAGGTAAATCAATAGCAACTACATCTCCTTTTTTTACACCTATTTTTGATAAACTGGTAGCCAATTTATCCACTAAATTGTTAAATTCTTTATATGTTATTCTAAAACCTTCAAAATAGATAGCTTGTGAATCCGGAAATTTTTCTGCCGTTTCTCTTAACATTTCTCCTAACGAAATTTCTCTATACTCTATATGCTTTGGCACGCCCTCGGGCCAGTAATCATACCAAGGTGTAGGAATTTCTTCGCTCAATTTTATTATTTCACCATGATAAATTATTCATAAATAATATTGAAATGAATGTATATTTAAAATTTTATTTTTATTCTTGAACTAAATTAAGAATTATAATGAGAATTTAAAAAAAATTATTAAAATTTGATAAAAAAGAAACCATTTTGGATCATTTTCTCAATTCTCTCCTTAAGATTTTACCTACAACAGATTTTGGCAAATCTGGTATTATTTCAATCATTCTGGGATACTTATATGCACTTATATTTTGCTTGCACCATTCTAATAAATCCTTTTCTGTAATCTTTCCTTCATACTCTGGTTTTAAAGAAACATAAGCTTTAATATTCTCACCTACTTCTGGGTCTGGAACACCAATGACGCCTACTTCTCTTATAGCTTCATGTTGATACATTAAATCTTCGACTTCTCTTGGGAATACGGAGTGTCCTTTATACTTTATCATATCCCGCTTTCGATCTTTAATGTGGAGATAACCATCCTTATCTATACAACCGATATCTGTAGTATAATACCAAGTTCTTCCCTTAGAATCTTTTCTTAATGCATATTCTGTTTCTTTAGGTCTATTTAAGTAGCCGAGAAATACTTGAGGTCCACAAGCACAGATTTCTCCAATATATTTTGATTCTTCGGCGCCACAGTTATCACAATTATCGTTAGGACATTGAGGCAATATTTTTGTCCCAGTTTCGGGATCTACAATTTTTAGTAGAGTATCGGAAACAGGAAAACCAACTGTATTCGCTTTATATAATTCTTTTTTAAATGGAGTACAACAAAACAAGGGAGATGTCTCACTCATACCAAATCCCTCTACAATCGTGCAAGAAGTTAGTTCTTCAAATGTTTGTTTAACTTCTAAAGGTAGTGGTGCAGCACCGCTCAAGCATGCTATTAAGGATTTTAATTTTCCCTTGTATTTTTTAGATTTAGGATCAAGATTAATTTTTTGCCATAAGGTTGGCACTCCTGGGCCAAAAGTAGCACCCTCTTTCATGAGAACTTTCAAGAATTTATGAAGCTTTTTAGGAGGTTGAGGAAATAAAATTAATTTATAACCATTAAATACTCCGAAATTCATCGCTATAGAAAGGGCAAATTCATGTGCTAAAGGTAAAATGACGAACATTCCACCTTTCCCTTTAGTCTCCCTTACTTCAGGAAGTTGAGTTTCAGCCCATACAAAACCTTGTTGGCAATTAACTACAAAATTATAATGGCTCATCATGCATCCTTTAGGTGTTCCCGTAGTTCCACCAGTATATATTAAAGTTGATATATCTTTTTTTGGATCTATATCAACATTTGGAACCTCAATTGGTAGCCCACTTTTCAAGAACTCTTGAAATGCCCACACTTTAATTTTTCCAACTTGTTCAGGCCAATTCTTCATTCTTGGGACTTTCCCTAAAGCTTTGCCTAAAAAGGCTTTAAATTTAGATAAATATTCATCAATCCCGGTCAAGATTATATGTTCAAGAGTAGGCATCTTGGATAAATCTTTCCCAGCTAAATGTTCTTTATAAAGTATGTCTAAAATAATCAATACCTTACCCTTTGAGTCATTTGTTTGATGTACTATTTCAGTAAATCTATTCAATGGAATAATTGGATTAGCTATTGCGCCTATTCGAACAATTCCATAATAAGAAATTACAAATTGAGGTACATTAGGTAAATCAATTAAAACCACATCTCCTTTTTTAATGCCCATCCTAGAAAGTGCTGTAGCAAATCGATCGACCATTACATCAAGTTCCTTATATGTCATGCGGAACCCTTCAAAATATATGGCCTGGCTATCGGGGTATAAATTGGCAGATCTTTTCACCATTTCTCCTAAACTCATTTCTTCATAATCGACATGTCTTGGTGTTTCCTTGGGCCAATTTTTCATCCAATATTCAACAATTTCGTCATTCATTTTTAATCAAGATCTTGCTTATTTTTTTTATCGTATGATTTATTTTTATCAAGTTCTATTTAAAATTTTACAAATTTTTAAAATTTTAAAATAAAATTGAGAAAGGATTAAAATTTAAAACACTCATGCATCTAATATACTTTTATTGTCTTAATTTGTGAGGATTAGAAATTAAGGTACAAAACTCATCATTATTAAATCGTTTCTCATTTCCCAGCCAAGCTTCAAGTAAAAATCTAAAACATGAGAACTTTCTTTTTCAACAAATAAATGAATCTTGTAGACATTCATTCTTTTGAAGCGTTTAATTAATTCGGATAACATTGTTTTACCGAAACCTTTTTTTTGAAGCGCTGGATCCACAGCTAAGTGATGAACATAGCCTCTTCTTCCATCAAATCCGCCCATTACGGTTGCAACGACTTTTTTATCCATAATTCCTACTAAGCATAATTTAGGATTTCTTTTTATCATTATTTTAATACCTTTTTTATCGTCTGATGGTGTTATGGTTAATCCTGTTTTTTTCCAGATTTTCATTGCCTCTTCATAATGTTTCATTGAGAATTTTCTAATCTTCATACTAAATATTTTAAATCATAAATTTTAAAAAATAATTTGGAAAATAAAGGTATTCAATCATTAAAAAGCAGAATTCAAAATAATCTTATTACCTAATTTACTTTTACACTATTTCTATAAATTTTAAAGTCCATTTAAAAATTGAAATTGATTGATTAATTAATTTTTTTTTCTTAAAAAAACAAATTTAGATCATGAATGATGAAAGTATTATTGATTTTGGAGAATATATCGAGTTTCAAATAAAGAGAAGGTTTGGTATAATCACGCTAAATCGGGTTCATAAATCCAATTCCTTCACGCTAGAACAATTAAAAAACTTAAAAAAAGCGCTTGATTATTGCCAAAAGAACGAAAAAATTAAAGGGGTCATTCTAACTGCTAATGGAACATCATTTAGTACTGGAATGGATTTAAAAGATATTACAAAACTAGATTATGAGGGTGTTAAAGATCTTGAAAGAACAGCAGCTTCAATATGCAATTTATTATACAATGGTAAGCCCTCGATTTGCGCTGTTAATGGGCGAGCTTTAGGAGAAGGGGTTGTTTTCACAGCTTGTTGTGATTATAGAATAACAATTAAAGATAGCTTTTTTCAGATGCCAGAAATTAATTCAGCAATATTTCCTGGGACGAGTTGTGTCATTTTATTTTCAAAAATTATTGGAATTTCTTGGACAAAGAAAATACTAATGTTTGCAGAAAAAATTGGAGCTAAAAAAGCTTTAGAAATCGGCTTAATTGATGAAATTGTAGATTCTAAAGAAAAACTGCTCGAAATAGCTTTAGAAAGAGCTAAATTTTTAGGTACAAAAAATCAAATAGTATTAAACGCAATAAAACTTTTGAGCAATCACTTACACGATCTTCCATTTAAACAAGCTTATGAATTTGAAAAGTTGGGTTCAGATTGGTATAAATTTAATAGAAAGGAGGAATTGCTGGAAATTTTGAGGGGTAAATTTAATTGGGTTATCTAAACCTTCTTTTGAATTTAAACATAATAAATTGATGGAAGAAAAATCATTTATATTCAATAATTTATAATTTTATTTTTAGTAAGAATAATATTAAAATTATAAACAAAAATACAATTTAATAACACATTTAATATAATAGTAGGGATTAAAAATAAAAATTAATTCATTCAAGTATATTATTCTTAAAACCTGTGTTTTTCTAGGTATTTATGCAATTTTACACTTCCTATATGAGTTAATTCCTTTTTTCTTATTTGCGTTATTTGCGGGTACCAATGAATCAGTCTTTGCTCACATGAAAATAGCATTTTATAGTTATTTCTTTACTAGTTTAATCTTCTATTTAGCGTTTAAAAGCAAAATCGGTAATAGAGCATCATTTTTTTTTAACTCTATTCTAACAAGTTCTTTAGTTCCATTGTTTTTATTTGCTATTTGGTATTTAGGACCGCTTTTTCTACCTACTTTAGAACCACTTTGGTTTGAATTAATGTATTCATTCATAATTTTGTTTATAAACGGAATAATGGCAGGAGTTTTAGAAAAATCATATGAAAGTGTTACTTATGATAAAAAAGCTAGAATAATAATTGTTATGTTATTTTTAGCTTCTATTTTAATTTATACAGGGTTTACTTTTAAATTGCCATATATAGACGTGTTTAAATTGCCAAGTTTATAGAAATTTATCATTTTTGTTCAATTTAATGAATATTAATCTTTTACTTTTAGATTAAAATTTTAATTCGATTGTTTTTTTTTAATCAATTTAAATCCGTTGCTTGATTTTTAAAAATTTTTTTATTAAAATATCAATAGCTATTAAAAGTTAATTGGTATATATGTTTTTAAGCCCTAGAAATTATAATAGAAGCTTTTAAATTAAGATTATTATTTAAATTATAATATAGAAGATCAAGCCTTTATGGATTTTCTTAATGGGAAAAAATGTATTAGGATTTATAAAAAAATAATAAACATGTTATATTTTTAGGAGATAGAAGTTAATTTTATAATCTTTTTATATTAAAGATATTCTTTTTATAAAAAGAAGTATTTTAGCTTTAATATTTTAAAATTAGAAGAAATTCAACAAAATTAAGATTATAAAATTTATTAGTACATATTAAGTATTAATAAATAAATTAAATTCATTTAAAAGTGTGAAAAAATGATTGGACAAACTGATATCAGCTGGGCTTGGCCTTGGTGGACGACCATGGTAATCATTAATATTGGAAACTTAATAGTTGCCATGATTGTTTATAAAAAATCCTTAAAATTCAAGGATGAAAAAGATCCGGTTTATCTAAAAAGGATGCGAATAATGGGGGCAATCGTTGTTATTGTATCTCTTTATCGTGCTATTTTTGTATCCCAATATGGCTCCCAACTTGCTTGGTTTGATAGTATAGCAAATAGTGCACTTTTGATACGCTTATTTGCATCAGTTGCAGAAGTCTCATTTAGCGGGTTATTCGCATTAGCAATATTGAAATTCAATACTTATTTGCCTGCTAAAGAAGGTTTACGTGATAATAAATTTAAATTATTTATTACTACTAAAACTCCATATGTTTTAATAACTTGCATAATAATTTCTCAATTTGTTGATACTTTCGGTGTTATTACTAAACATGTATTAGCAAATGCCATTGTTGAGACATTATGGTCAATTGGATTCCTTGCTATACTCCCACTTGCGATTTTACAACTTCGTCGTGTTCTGAGAATAAAAGATAAGGAAAAAACAAGGCAATTGCTAATGTTGAAGAAATCTGCTATAATAATTGTATCTTGGTGTTTAATTTATTGCTTATATGGATTAGTTTTTCATTTGCCAGGAATTTGGAGCAATACGATTTATCTTTTAGAAACGGGAATTCCTCCTATTAAAACTGGAATAAATGCTATAATTGAAGCTTTTACAGTTGTTAATGAAACTAAATTATATAGTGATTGGGGTTTCGGATTTCTACTATGGCACTCGGCATACTTTAGCATTTGTACTTGGATTTCAATATTTTTAATGCAAGCACCACGCCCAAGAGATTTTAGACGTAAATATAATCCAAAAATAAATCTAATGACTGTGATATTAATAATAATTGCATTGATAACCTTATTAACATTATTAGGCTTACCAGCCGAGTTTGACGATATATTAGTGATTTTAGTTTTAGGCGGAATAGTTTTCATACCAATTGCATTTATTTTATTTTTAGAAATTAAAGATAGCAAATCTAAGGCTTAAAACTAAAATTTTAAATATTTTTTTTTCCTAATTCTTTATTTTAAACGAAATTTAATATATAGCTTAAAAAATAAAATTGTATAATAAAATTAATGATATATCCAAGTCCTCATAAATCTTTTTAAAAAAAAAATCATAAACCAAATTAAGTAAATTCTCAATTAAAAATCTAAATATAAAAAAGTGATGGAAAATGTCATGGGAAGAATTTAATCAACATCCCCATACAATAGTTGGGGTCATAGAAAAATGGGCTGAAAAAACACCAGATAAAACCGCAATAATAATGTATGATACAGGAAAGAAGGTCACCTATAAAGAATTTTTAGAAGATTTTAATATGGTTGCATTTAAACTATTTAACATGGGCTTAAGAAAAGGAGATATAGTGGTAACTTCCTTGCCATTCCTTTACGAACACATAATCTTGGGATATGCGTGTGCAAAGCTGGGAGTGATGTGGACGCCACTCGATTTAAGATTAAAACCCCCAGAAATCATGAGGAGTTTAGAACTTCTAAAAGAAAAGACCAAAATGTATTGCCATTTAGGAAAGAC
>CAZIEC010000131.1:0-7243 GCA_964538145.1 uncultured archaeon | reverse complement strand
CAAATGGAGTCATTAATAAGAAATGCAAGAAAACGAGAAGTTTTAAGGCCAAATAAACCCTTATTGGGTCAAGCAAATATAAAAATTGTTGGCTGTGGTGGTGCTGGAAATAATACAATAGATCGTCTTAAAACAATTGGAATAATCGGTGCTGAATGTATTGCAATAAATACAGATTGCCAACATTTAGAATTTATCAAATCAGATAAAAAAATATTGATTGGTAGGAATTTAACTAGAGGACTTGGAGCAGGTGGAGATCCTGAAATAGGAAGGGCAGCTGCAGAGGAATCTAGAGAAGAATTGACAATTGCTTTAAGAAATGCCAATTTGGTTTTTATAACTTGTGGAGAAGGAGGAGGAACTGGAACAGGAAGTGCCCCTATTGTTGCCGAAATAGCAAAATTAGAAGGTGCTATTGTAGTTGGAGTAGTTACCTTGCCTTTCAAAACAGAAATTGGAAGGATGGAAAAAGCACAAATGGGGCTTCAAGAACTGAGAAAATATGCGGATACATTGGTTGTAATCGATAACAATAGATTATTGGAGATTGCTCCAGATCTTCCAATAATCGAAGCATTTAGCGTAGCAGATGAAGTTTTAGCCAATATGGTTAAAGGAATTACAGAAACGATTTCTTTACCATCATTAATCAATCTGGATTTTGCAGATGTCAGAACAGTTTTAGGAACTGGTGGAGTTGCTATTGTGGGTTTAGGAGAGTCTGGAGATGAAGAAAATAGAGTCGACAAGGCAATTGAGGATGCACTCAATTCTCCATTATTAGATGTAAGTATAGAAGGAGCAAGAGGTGCATTAATCCACATAACTGGTGGAACTGATATGACATTGGCTGAAGCTAACTCTGTCGCTAAGAAAATATCCGATAAGATGGATTCTGAAAAAGCGATTGTAATATGGGGTGCCAGAGTTAATGAAGAATTTGAAGGCTATATTAGAGTAATGTTGCTCATAACAGGAATAAAATCTCCACAGATTTTTGGCAAGGAAACAAGTAATATCTCTGATTTTCAGAAAAAACCAGAACCAAAGCAGAAAATAGGTTTATCTGATGACATTTTCAACATTGGAGAATTGGCATTTGATTAGGAATTTTCAAAATTACCTAAAAATCTACTTTATAAACTTATTTTTAGAATAAATTACATGGAAAATAAGTATTCACAAAATACTGAGATTTTAATAAACAAACTCTTGACTCACGTTAGTAATTGGAAACATCTCTTTAAGATTGATTTTCAATACTTTTATGATGGTTGGGCAATTTATTTAAAAGAAAAATTAAATTTTCCACGTTTAATTACAATATTTTGGTCATATCAACTACAAGAATTTTCAATTAAAAGCTTTGAATTAAGAGATGAAAATGACAAATATGGTTATGAACTTTTTTTCAAAGAGAAAATTAAAACTATCGAAGAGATAAAAAACATCATTAAAGATGTGATATATGGAATGGATTTAATCCATTTTACACTTAATAAAAAATGAGAATATTCCTTGCTAAAATTTTTTCATTACATGATACCTAAACAACCTCTTCAATAGTTGGACTCACCAACTTGATTCCTAATAAAAAGAATGGAACTAATGCTAATTCAACTATGATGGAAATTATAAACGGAGCAACTTGACTGACCGCATCCCAAAATATTCCTCCAATTATGGGACCAATAGAAAACCCTAATTGTTCGAAAGTATTTAAAGAACCAAAAATCTTCCCCCTATGCTTCCTTGAAATTCTACTCATGAAATTCATCAAAACCAACCCTGAAAATAAAGCTATCGTGTTATCTAAGATTAATAAAATGGCAAAAAACCATAATTCTTTTATGGTAATTACCAAGAACGTTACAAAACTCCCCAATATGCCAGCCAATATTACGCTAAAATAAATGTTGAACTTATCAGCTAAAGTCCCCAATTTTGGAGCCAAAATGGTCCCTATTATTGACGTTGGTACGTAAATCCACGCAACAATATTTGGATTATTTTCGATATTTTCCAATATGTAAGGCTGGATGAAGGGTTTTGCAATTCCAGCATTTATGGAACTCAAGAATAAAGCAAGAAATAATAAAGAAATGCCAAAAACAACCATCTTGATCGGATGGACATTTTCTACTTGCTTCAACTCGTTTTCGGTTGAATTATTTAATTCAGAATCATCATATTGATAAGAATATTTTAAATTCTCATCTACTTTTATTGAAAATTGAATGCCGGCATAAAAATTGGCAAATCCAAAAAATAAAAAAGCACTATAAATTAAAAATGGATTATTTGAGTAAAAAATATTCGATAATGTGAATATTAGAAAACCAAAAATGCCACCAATTATCATTCCTATGCCCATTGCAAACCTGCGCTGAGCAAAAGCAGAAGATCTATGATACTTGTTAGATTTTTCTGATATTAATGCATCAAAAGGTACCCAAAATATTCCTGCCCCTACTCCTAATAAAAAGCTTGAAATATACAAGCCTATAAGTGATTGAAGAATTATCGAAATATAAAAAGAAAAATATGAAATGCCCCTACCAAAAGAACCAATCATTACTAATAGCTTTTTTGAATACTTATCAGAAAGATATCCAACAATAAAGGAACTCAATAAACCTCCAATTGTAAGCAATGAATATACCAATCCAAATTGTGTACCAGAAACTTTTAATACTTGATTTGCCACGTAAATTATTATGAATTCGACAAAAAAGAAACCTAAAGAATTCCATAAAGCAACATGTACCATTGTTTTGAAATCTTTTGTATATTCTCCCTTGTTTTTTGTCATTTTGATCTTTTTGAATTAATCAAGCAAATTTTTAAAATTAAGCAATTTTAAGTTGAAAAAATTAGAGAAATCTTAAAAAAATTTTTATTTCTTCTCTAATTTTTTGGAGAAAGCGTGATTTCAATCAATAATTATGATTTTAAATAAAATAGACAAATCCAATTAAAATTCTGGTTTATATAATTGCTTGAATTCTTCTTTTTTCTTCTGATTATATTTTTCTTCTAAAAATTTCAAAACTACGTGATGAGGGGCGCCCTCAATTAACATGCTTATTGCTTTTCTCGCTATTTCTAAACCTTCATAATTACCAATGATCGATACAGTTTTACCAAAAACAGAAACAAAACATTCAGCATATTTTTCAATTGCCTTACGCATTTCTCCATTTCTTCCAATAATACGTCCTTTAATTCGTTTTATTCTCTTTTCAGATTTTCCTAAGATTGCTTGTAAATTAAATATCTCCAAGTCCCACATTTCATCCATCAATTTCATGGCTTTAACGGGATTAAATCCTCTATTGATGGCTTTTATAATTTTTTGAGCCGTATAAACATTTAGGGGATTATAATTTGGATTTTTAAAATCTGGTAAAACTTCACAATCTCCCGTATTACTATCTAATTCTATCTTGATACCTAATTTTTTCTCGAGTTCTTTTTTAGTTTCCCCACTTCTTCCTATTATTACAGCAATCCGGCTTTTTCCAACTTTCAATGATATCAATCTCTTTATTGTTATTAGAAAAATTATTATTATAATAATTTATTCAAAATTAATAATTTCATAATAGAATTTTTCAGGGTCAGGTAATTCTACTTCAAATTTTTCGAAATAATTGATCATGTTCCTTATGTCCCTAACTAAGAATACTTCTGCTTTTGGATGACGTATATCTACAGCCTGGGAGATATCGATTACAATTGGTCTTTGATTATGATATAAAATATTAAATTCAGATAAATCACCATGTACCAGTCTCGCTTTCTGGTATAAATCTTTTATGAATTTAAAGATTTCTGCTGCTAAATCATCGATATTTCTTGGTTCCCGAATGTCCTTCAATTTAGGAGCAGGAATCGTATCAAAACCAATGTATTCCATTATCAAAATATTATTTCTGATGTATATAGGTTTTGGCACGCTCAATCCTGCTTCATGTGCGCGTTTAAGATTCTTGAACTCCTTACTCGCCCATAAATAAATAACTTTAGAAACATTATGAGGAATTTTTTTAAAACGAGGGTCGCCAATTATATAATTTCGCATCCACCGTGAAGTATTACTATCAATCTTGTATATTTTAACTGCGACCTCTTCTCCCTCTTGATCATGAGCAAGATAAACGTTGGCTTCCTTTCCTGCAGAAATAATGCCGATAATATCGGATAATGGTCCATTTTTCAATATTTTATTTAACAAAAATAATGTTCTTTCATCAAAAACGGATTCTATAGCTGCTCTTTTTTTTGATTGATCAATAATTCTTATTCTTCTTGAATCTACTTGTTTTACCTCTAAGTCATCAACTTTAGATTGCAATTTGCTCAACATGTTTGAGTTTTCATCCTCATCCATTTCTTCATCAAGCCCTTCATCTTCCATCTCTTCTTCTTCATTTTTCATTTATTCGCATCCTCTTGATTTAAATTAATAATATGCATTTTCTCTTCAAAAAAATAATTAAAGGGCTTGGTTTCTTTACTACCATGACTATTTCTTAATATAACTTTATTTTTTATGATGTTTTCAATAGTGTATGATTCATCATTTATCATTAAGCGATCTCCCCTATTAAAAGGAAGAAACCTGAGAACAGTTTTTAGCCGATATATGTTTTTTCCTTTTTGAATATCCCTTCCTACTAGTTTCTTTGAACGTTTTATCGTGAAATGGTATTTAGGTTTCAAGTAGGAAATAATGTGGTTCATTAATTCATTAGTGCTCAAATATAAATCATACCCATATTTGCTTTCTTCAATTTTCGCTACATAATGTTTTTCATCCTTATTAAAATATTTTTTTATAACTCCCATGAGTTCTTCCATGACATCATCAGTGATATCTAAAAAATGTTCGCTATTTACTCTAAGCTGGAGAATTGAAACATAATATGAACCACTCATCAGATTTGAACAATTTTTGCACAGATCATTCTTTATATTAATATCTATAGTAGTAGTTTGCTTAATTTTTGGGTTTTTTTTAAAAAATCCTTCTATTATGGCTTTTACTGCTTTCAGATTCCCTTTTGAAGAATAAGAGCATGAAGATTCTATAAATGAGATCTTAAAATCTAATTCGCCTTTTTTTAAGTACTTTTTCAATAAAAATTGTCTAATGGCGTGGTCCAATACCTCATAAGTGTTACTCGCTTTACTGTCAAACCAAGTATCTTTTTTCGCGTGTTTTCCACAATTTATGCATATTCTAATTGTAAAATCCTTTTCAACGCTAAATAATTCATTCTCTTTAAGATAGCAATTCAAGCACAAACTGAAATGGGGTGAATCCTCTTCAATTTCCTTTCCACATACAGCACAAAATCTATGGGGCATTAAAACATCATCTTTAAAGCCATTGGGATGCCATTAATCGTTCTTACGCCTTCTTTTGGAAGTAAATTACGGATTATTGCTTCATTCACTATGTTTTCACCAACTATATTAAAATAGGATGCTTCTGCTAAAATCTCCATGGCTTCTTCAATATTCAACAAGACTCCTCCAAAAAACTTTTCACTAATCTCTATCCTTAATTGGCCTTCCTTAAATACTTTATTCAATAAGACCTCATCGCAACATGCGACGGTCTCGATCTCATTCCTCTTATGAATTTTAAGATAAACTCTCATGATTTGAAATTAAAATTAATTTAAGATCATTTTTCCTTAATTTCGATCCTCGCACCACAAGCGGTGCATTTCAGATATAATTTCTTTCCTTCTCTTTGAATCTCTGTGTCAGGCTTGTTGCATATCTTGCATAAAACATATGTCTTTGCATATTGTTCGATTAAACGATTTAATGTCTGTTCTTTATGAACTCCTTTTAAGAATAACTGTGAACCTCTAAGTTCTCCCATAGTACCTGCCTTTTTGAGAAAAATTCCCAAAAAATGTCTTTTATCTCTATTAAGTGTATTAATTATCTTGTTAAAGTTCGTTATATAAGTATTTCTCGCTTCAATTCTAAGTTCCACTTTAGGGATCTCAAACCTTGAAAGTTTTTTTACTTTATCTGGAATGGTTTCATAAGCTCTATCCAATAATTTTTCGTAATCATTCAAGTCCATGTTTAATCAAATTTCATTATTATATTATGCATTAAAAATCTTCTTCTAAAATTAACTTTTCTTAAATACTATTTTCAATATGAATAAGGGTTTTTAAACTCAATAATTCTAAACAAGTAATTAATTCTTAAATGTAAGCTTGATATTCTTCTTCATCAACGGCAAAGATCCGACCTTCTGTTTCTAATTCTCGAATGTACCCTCTAAGCTCCTTTTCAGAAAGATTCATTTTCCTGGTTAATATCTGCAAGGAAGTATTTAATCCATTAACGGTTTGATCGCTGATTATTTTAAAAATTTGTTCCTTAATTTCCTCCTCTTCTTCATCATCCTCGAATAAAGAATCTATATTTATATCATCAGAATCTTCCTCAAGGCTCAATTCTTTCTTAAGTTTTGGAATCTCTTTCATCCCTTCTGTTTTAATTTTCTTCAGGATTTCTGCATCTCTCAACAACACCTCATTTGGATTTGTTATCTTTCTTATTATTTCTGGAGTAATCTGTGGTTTAGCTAAAAAAGGCCTTATTAAGCCAATTACCTCGATTATATCGCCTTCTTCAATATCTTCACGGATCATTGATTCTGGGTTCCAAACAATACAACTTATTCTTCCAGTCCCATCATCTATCGTAAATTCTAAACGAATATCTGCGTTAAAATTGTATTCTTCAGTTAAATTTTCAGATAAACTCGATTGTTCTGTTAAGATCTCTTTCTTCTCAACAATCGTGCCCAGTATTCTTACTCTCTTGATCTTACCGAAAATGCTATGGTAAACTCTCTCAAAATCGTCAAATTCACTCTCTAAAATATGTTTTATCCAACATTTAATTGCGGGATATCTCTTATATTGCTTATTTTCAGTTATCATGATGTTATAAACAAAAAAATATAAGTTTTATTAATTAAACTTGATGCAACATTAAAAATTAGATTAATTATTAAGGACTGAATAACTCAAGTAAAGGATTAATGGTAGCGGGGGTTCGATTTGAACGAACGATCTCAGGGTTATGAGCCCTGCGGCATAAACCAGGCTAGCCCACCCCGCTTTTAAGGGCACCATTTCTTTATTTTAAGGTTTCTATTTACTTTATAATTTTCATTTCTTTTAATTTTTACGCTATT
>CAZIEC010000130.1:5409-7344 GCA_964538145.1 uncultured archaeon | reverse complement strand
TCTTCAATAAAAGTGGTGAGAGTTACTTGTTCAGGAAGCGTGAGTCCTGCTTTAATTTTAGATGCTTTTAACGCAGGAAATGATGGCGTGATTATTTGTGGATGTGAATCAAGCAAGTGTCATTACATTACGGGAAATGTTAAAGCAGAAGAAAGAGTAGAAAAGACAATGAAAATTTTAAAATTTTTAGGAATCCCTCCAGAAAGAGTCAAATTAGAAAGAGTTTCTCCTTCTGAGAAAGACAAATTTATTGATATTTTTAAAGAATTTTCAAATAATTTAATATCTTTAGGCCCACTTAAAAGTTCAAGTTGAGTTGATGAAAACAATGGAAGAAACAAGTGCAAGTAAACAAGTATTGATAATAGGCGCAGGAATTGCTGGAATCTCAGCAGCTTTAGACCTTGCTGAGCAAGGGCACGATGTATATTTGGTAGAAAGAACTCCTTCAATTGGAGGGAAAATGGCCCAATTAGATAAAACCTTTCCTACTTTAGATTGTTCGATTTGCATTCTCGCCCCTAAAATGGTAGAATGTGCCCGGCACCCAAGAATTAAACTTTACACGTATTCTGAGGTTAAAAAAGTTGAGCCCATTAATGATGGTGAATTTTTTGACATAACCATCTTGAAGAAAGCACGTTATATTGACGAGAGCAAGTGCACGAGCTGTGGTGATTGTGCCGCAATATGTCCTGTAAGAGAAGTCCCAAACGAGTATGAAGTTAACTTGAAAGGTAATCATGCTGCTTTCATACCCTTCTTGCAAGCCGTACCCGCAAAGTATTTGATTAATGAAAATAAATGTTTATATTTAAATTATGGAATTTGTGGCTTGTGTGCTCAAAATTGTCAAGCTGAAGCAATTGATTTTAGTCAAAAACCAGAAGAAATTAATATAAAAGTGGCTTCAATCATAATAGCCACGGGGTTTGACTTGATAAATCCCTCCTTTTTGAAGCAATATGGTTATGGTCAATATCCAAATGTAGTAGTTTCTCTTGAATACGAAAGGATAATGTGTGCGTCTGGTCCTACAAAAGGAGAAATCTTAAGACTATCTGATCGAAAACATCCTCATAGAATAGCTTTTATCTTATGTGTTGGTTCCAGGAATACTTGTTCTAAATTATATTGTTCCAAATTCTGTTGCATGTATGCCACGAAAGAAGCAATAATGACTAAAGAACACGCACCAGAAACAGAGATCCTAATATATTATAATGATTTAAGGGCTATTGGAAAAAATCATAGCGAATTTATTGAAAATGCCGGATTAGAACAAGGAATCACGTACATTAAAGGATTACCAAGCAAGATTTACGAGGATCCAGAAACAAGAGATTTGATAATCCGTAATGTAGATGTCAAAACAGGTGAAGTCAAGTTTGAAAGAGTGGACATGGCAGTCTTGTTTCCAGCAGTAATTCCAAGCAAGGGTACTACTGAAGTAGGCAAGTTAATTGGAGTTGAAATTGACGAATTTGGATTCATAAAATCTTCTTCAGAATTCAATGATATTGAAACGAGTGTTCCAGGTGTATATGTTTGTGGATGTGCCCACGGTCCAGAAGATATTTCTACTTCTGTTGCTGAAGCTTGTGCTGCCGCAGCAATGGCTGCAACCAGAACTTCAGTTATAAAAGCGGAGGAAATTCAAGAAGAATATGAAGAAAAGAAAGTACTGCCCACGGATCCTCTTCGAATTGGCGTGTTTATTTGTCATTGCGGTTCAAACATAGCTGGAGTTGTTGATGTTGAAAAAGTAGAAGAAGAAATTAAAAAGATACCAGATGTAGTTTATGTTGAGAGGAACTTGTATACTTGTTCAGAAGAATCTCAAAATAGCATCATCAATGCCATAAAAGAACACGATTTGAACAGGGTCATCATAGCATCTTGTACACCTAGAACACATCTTCCATTATTTCAAGC
>CAZIEC010000130.1:0-5309 GCA_964538145.1 uncultured archaeon | reverse complement strand
GTAGAAATTGGCACCATCATTGTCGCAGTTGGCGGTAAGGAATTCAAGCCAAAAGGATATTATGGTTATGGAAAGAAAGATAATGTTTTTACCAATTTAGAGTTTGAAAGCTTGATAAAAAATGATAAAGTTAACGATTTTCATACAGTAATATTTATTCAATGCGTGGGTTCGCGCGAGCCAGAAGGAAGAACATATTGTTCACTAACTTGTTGTGCTGAATCAATTAAAAACGCTATTGAATTAAAGAAAAAGAACCCAGATTCAAAAATATACATCCTTTATAGGGATGTTAGGGTGTTTTTTGAAGATGAATTAAAATATAGAAAAGCACGGGAAATGGGCATTAATTTCATTCAATATGACCCAAAAGAACCTCCAAAACTGGAAGAACTTGATAATAACAAGATTAAACTAACAGTGAATGATGTTTTCACAAATAAAATTTATTCTTTTAATCCAGATGCTCTTGTTTTAGCTTCAGCATTAATTCCTTGGGAAGACAATAAAACACTTTCAGAAATGTTGAAAGTACCTCTAGATAAAAATGGATTTTTCTTGGAGGCTCATGCTAAATTACGTCCTGTAGATTTTGCTACGGATGGAATATTTATTTGTGGAACAGCACAGAGCCCAAAAAATGTAAAAGAAACGATGGGACAAGCAATGGGAGCCGCTTCTAGAGCACTCATATTGTTAATGAAAGGCAAGGCATATATCGAGGGCATTACTTCAAAAGTAGATGAAGAAAAATGCATCGGGTGTGGTAGATGTGTTGAAGTTTGCCCTTTTAACGCATTAGAATTAGTAGAAGTTGAAAAGACGATGGGATTATATAAAACAGTTGTTTTGAAAGCTAGAGTTAACGCTGCCGTGTGCAAGGGCTGTGGGGCTTGCGTGGCAGAATGCCCAGTTAGTGCAATAGATCAAAATCATTATAGTCGAGAACAAATTAGGGAAATGATTGAAGCCCTAATAAGTACTTAATAAAATTTTTCCATTAATAATAAAAAATAATGAAATGACAAAAAGGGAAGTAGATAATGACAGAACAAGAAATTGTTGAACAACAAGATTTTGAGCCAATGATCTTGGCATTTTGTTGCAATTGGTGTTCTTATGCTGGAGCAGACCTAGCGGGAGTATCCAGGTTTCAATACCCGCCTTCAATAAGGGTTATTAGAGTAATGTGCTCAGGAAGAGTACATCCAACATTCGTGTTGGAAGCATTCAAGAATGGAATTGATGGCGTGCTTGTAACTGGATGTCACATTGGAGATTGTCATTACATAACTGGGAATGAATATACAAGAGAAAGGATGGCTCATGTTAAAAATTTATTGAAAAAAATAGGAATAGAAGAAGATAGATTTCGATTAGAGTGGATCTCTGCTAGTGAAGGCAAGCAATTTGCCCAACTTGTAAAGGAATTTACAGAAACCATCAAAAAATTAGGACCTTCAAAAATTAAAAAGAAAATTGATTGGATAAAATGGGAATATTGTGAATGAAATTAAATGTAATATAATTAATTAAAATCAAATTTAATGGTGTTATTATTTGTCAAAATCTAAAACAAGAAAGATTACAGGTCCAGAAGTTAAAACTTTCAAAGATTTAGCCGATGAGATCATCAAGCAGAATAAATGTTGTGCTTGTGGATCGTGCGTGGCGTACTGCGAAAGCCAAAGCTTTAATGTAATAACCATGGAAAACCATTTTCCAAGGTTCAAATCGGAAGAAACGATCGACAACTGCAAGGAGTGTGGTATTTGCTATTATATTTGTCCTCAAACACCACCCATTTTAGAATTAATCGAACAATCGCACGAAATTCAAGATAAATTGGGAAAGATATTAAGTATTCAAGCTTTAAGGACTACTAAAAAAGAATTAGAAGATGTAAGGCAAGATGGGGGTATTGTTTCGACCATACTCGAATATTTATTTGATAAGAGCGAAATAGATGCAGCTATCGTATCTGAATATGATGAACAATTGCAAACAATTCCAAAAATCATATTCAATAAAGATGAACTTGTCAAGGCTGCAGGCACGAGATATTCCATATCTTCTCAAGTATTGCCCCTGAAAGATTTATATCAGTTGACTCCGGACTTCTTGTGGGAAAAAGGAATTGTCGAAATTGATCAATTGCGAATAGCTTTTGTTGGTACACCTTGTCAAGTTAGGGCCATAGCGAAAATGAAACAATTAAGCATTAAACCAGCACACTTGATTAAATTGGTAATTAGTCTTTTTTGCTTCGAGAATTTTAATCATGACGAACTTTATGAAATATTAACCAAAGAAACTAATGTAAAGCCCACTGAAATCAAGAAAACTTGGATAAAGAAGAATTTCTTCATAAAAGATAATAAAGGTAATAAACATGAAGTAGACATCAAGAAATTGGATCCGGCAGTTAGAGAACATTGCTTGAGTTGCGACGATTTCACTGGGAAATTTTCTGACATTAGCGTGGGAGCATCTGGAGCCCCTGAAGGGTTCTCAATGGTTGTTGTTAGAAATGAGAAAGGTCAAAAAGTAATCAATGGATTAATAAAAGATGGGTATGCCAAACCTTACTCCGTTCCATTGGATCAAATTAATGAATGGAAGATTAAGAAGATCAATCGATTAAATAAGATGATCTCGTTAAAAATCAAGAAAAACAAGTAAAATATTTTTTGAAACTCCTTTCTTAGCTATTTAAGAGCTGATTTTTATTATCATTTTTTACCTTTCAAATTGCTTTTAATTTTCAAAATTTGCAAATTGTTAAATCAGCGTGACCGTATTCCTAAGGACTAAATATTAGTAGCGATCAAAAATTTGAATTTCATGAAGCATCTTAATCAGAATTAGCGAATTTTAAATAAGATCGAAATTTCTTTAAAATTAAGATTTTAATATCAACAATTTATTCAAAACTTTTAACCTCTTACGAGTTTACCAAATGTGTTAAACTAGTAGAGAGGGAAAATAATAAATTGTAAATTGCTAAATATAAGTGTTCATTAAAAAAAAATTGAGTAAATAAAATAAGAATTTAACGTGAGTAAAATGAGTAAAGCTAAAGATATCCCTATACCAGAAGAAGTAAAAGGTTATTCTCAAATAAGACTGGATGTAGACCTAACCAATGGTAAAATCACGAGATCAGAATTGTCTAATGAATTCTGTAGAGATTGGATTGGAGGATACGGTTTTGGCGCTAAAATATTATGGGATGAATTAAAACCAGGAGTTGACCCTCTCGGCCCAGAAAATATTTTTGTTTGGGCTATTGGTCCATTTCCTACCACTATCTTGCCTACTAGTTCTAAATATGGAGTATTTGCCAAATCTCCTCTAACTGGAATGTTTGGAATGGCAATCTCCTCCGGTTCTGTTGGCGCTCAAGCTAGAAGAGCCGGTGTTAACCTCATTGTATTTAAGGGAAAAGCTCCAGAACCAGTATACATGGTAGTTGATGATGATGACTATTATTTAGTTCCTTGCGAAAAAACTCTCTGGGGAAAAGGTTGTTGGGAAACTGAAGAATTATTAAGAGAAGAATTTGAGGACCAAAGACTTGCTGTAATGTCAATTGGACCTGCTGGAGAAAGAATGAGCAGAATGGCATGTATCACGAATGATAGAAATAGACAAGCTGGACGAACTGGAATGGGCGCTGTAATGGGCTCGAAAAACTTGAAAGCTATTTGTTTTAGGGGTACAAAAGGAGTTCAAGTAGCCCATCCCGTAGAATTTTATAAAATGGCTAAAAAATTAATTAAAGTAGCAAATGGCCCCGCTACTGCTAAATATCGAGATTTAGGTACTCCTGCTGGATTAACTAGTTATAATAAACTTGGCATGATGCCTACGTTCAATCACCGAGAAGGTACTTGGGAAAAGATTGATGATGGCACGTTTACTGGAGATTCACTTAATCGTGATTGGGTAGTTAAAAAAGTTGCTTGTTCACAATGCTCGATTGCTTGCGATCATCTTGCAAGAGTGCCTAAAACACACCCAGACTATCCTAATTTAGTAGCTTCTGTTGATGTTGAACTCTGCTATGGTTTTGGAACGGCTTGCGGTAATGCTGATTGGCCAACAGTCTTCAAGTGCATAACTCTATGTGATGATTTAGGCATTGATGCTATTTCTGGAGGCGTCACCGCTGCAATGGCTTGTGAATTATATGAAGTGGGCTTGATCACAAAAGAAGATCTCGGTTATGAATTACCATTTGGTTCCACAAAAAACCTCGTTAGATTCACTGAAGAAATGATTCTTGGAAAGGGATTCGCTGGACAAATCTTTGGTGACGGAACTAAAGAAGCAGGAAGAAGACTCGAAGAAATGGGCCGAAAAAACGCAAGCTATTATGGAATGCAAATTAAAGGCTTAGAAATGCCTGCTTTTGATCTGCACGGAATGACTTCCTTCGCTGTTGGTGAAAGTGTTTCAATTAGAGGCGCATGCCATCTAAGAAATGGTGCTTATGGACTCGATGCTAAGGGAGCTTTCGATAGATTTGGTTATGATAAACCGCTCGAAAGGGGCAAGAAAATCAAAGCTTTAGAAGATGTCTATGCTCTCATCGATTCTTACATAATTTGTAAGTTCACGAGAGGTATTTATGAAAGCGATGATGAAATGGCTAAAGTATACGAATTAGTAACAGGAATACCACACACAGGTGAATCCATTCTAAAAAGAGGTGATGCAATCGTCACACTTTCCAAGTGCTTCAATATCAGAGAAGGTTGGACCAGAGCAGATGACCATCCACCTGAGAGGTTCTTTAAGGAAGCTCATACAAGAGGACCAGCTAAGGGCGTGACCTTGAAAGAAGATGGCTTCCAGAAATTATTGAGCGGATATTATGAGGCTAGAGGATGGGACCCAGAAACTGGAATTCCAACTGAGGAAACTTTGAAAAAACTTGGCTTGGATTTTGTTATTGGTAAATTGAATCCACCAAAAAAAGGAGGTAAGAAATAAAAAATGTCGGAAGCTAAACTTAAAAAAAGAGGTGGAGTCATCCACCAATTCATCGTTGTTGACCCTAAATTATGTACTGGATGCGAAACTTGCGAAACTGTTTGTTCCTTCGTCCACTATGGCGAATTTAACCCCATTCTTTCCCGAATTCATAGAGTAAGAATTGAACCTGTCTTTAATATCGCCTTGAGCTGCCAAAAATGCGAAGAAGCTCCTTGCGTTCGCGCTTGCCCGGAAAAAGCACTTGAAAAAGACCCAGAGACTGGAAACATTTTAGTTGATGAAGAAAAATGTAATGGATGCGCTTTTTG
>CAZIEC010000129.1:0-7355 GCA_964538145.1 uncultured archaeon | reverse complement strand
AAGGTGAATGCATTTTTACGGAGTTTTTGAATGCAGGAAAAGAAGGACTACATCATTTTGGCGTTTTTGTAACGAATTTAAAAAAAATTGTAAACCACTATAAAGAAATGGGATTTGAAGTAGTTCATGAAGGAATTGCTGCTGGAAGGCAAAAAGTAGCTTATATAGATACTTATGATATTCTTGGAGTTTATGTTGAATTCCAAGAATCGATAAGGAGGAAAAGAAAGAAAAATAGAAAATAAAAATGTTAAATGTTTATTTATATATCTAAAATTTTTTTTACTAACCTTTTTTTATCATCCAGATCTGCTTGTCTTGATATCATTATTCTTTGGGCTTGTGGAGATCCAGCTCCGTGCATGGATTCCGTCCTATAACTAACGGATGCCACTCCCATTGTTAAATTCTCAATAAACCTCAGGATTTTATACCTATTTTCAACGTTAACACTTTCAGAAGTGGCTAAATACTTTTGAATTAATTTTCCTATTTCTTCTGAACGAAAATCCGCTTCAGACGGAAGCGTGCAAATTATTCCTCCTGCCAAGTCTTCAGCTAACCTTGCAATCTCATATGGAAATCTCGTAACATTTTGCTTGCAGACATTAGCCAATAACATGTCCATTTCATAGTTACCTGCTTCCCTTTTAAATCCTAAGGAGCTACATGCTATTCCGCAACTATATAATGTCTCATTTAAGTGGACCATTTCAACGAGTTTATCTCTTACATGAGAAGCTTTTTCAGTTCCATTATATTCAGAAATTAAGGCTGTTGCCCCTATTAAAACATCACCTACTCCAACTTTGCAACCTCCATAAGATTGACGATGATAACCGGCAAATCTATTTACTAATTCTCCAGAAAATTCAATTTCACCTTTCATAAAAATCTGTTCATTAGGAATGAATACATCTTCAAAAATTACAAAAATCTCTTGTCCTCCATATTTAAAATTCCCTATATCTAATTTTCCCTTTTCCATCTTACGAGTATCGCAAGATTGTCTCCCGTAAACCATCGTTATTCCTTTTGCATTCGTATCTACTCCAAAACTTATTGCATATTCCTCTTCTCCTGGTCTTAACCTTAATGTAGGCATGATAATTGCTCTATGAGAATTTAAAAACCCTGTTTGATGTACCTTTGCTCCTCTTACTATAATTCCATCATCATTTTCCTCAACTATATGCAGATAAGCATCTGGATCTGGTTGATCTTTGGGCCTTTTACTTCTATCACCCTTAGTATCTGTCATAGTACCAGAAACCATCAAATCCTGAGTTTGCACTTCAATCCAATATTTCTTAAATCTTTCAAAATAATTTGTACCATGCTTTTTATCAATTTCATAGGTGATACTATACAGTGCATTTGCAGCATCAAATCCCACGCATCTTTGGAAACAACAGCCAGTTTCTTGGCCTATTAATCTTTGCATTTTTACTTTTTTGATTAAATCATCAATTGATTGGTGTATGTGAGTGAATCTATTAATAATCTCTCCCGTTAAGCTTGATTTAACTGTCATGAGATCTTTATACTCTTCTTTTTGAGCTAATTCATATATTTTCATTACCGTATTAATGGACGGCTTTATTATAGGGTGATTCCAGAAATCTTTAATTTTTTCTCCAAACATGTACAAATTAACGGGCCTTTTAATGCTTTCGAAATATTCTTCAGGTGTTTTTAAAGGCAATTCAATTTCCTCTTTTTTATGATTTTTTTAAATATTTATAAATATTAAGGTTGAGTAAGAATATTAATCTTTTTAAGTTATTATAACAATTTTTTAATAGATTTTACTACACTCTCTATTTAATTTTCAGTTAATTTACTGTTTTAATTAATGAAACCTTATGGGTAAAGGCTAGTCCTTGGTTAGGAATATCTGCAAAAAGTGTTAATTAATGGAGAAAAAGTTTGTGAAAAATAAATTAAATTTAAATTACTAATTTTTAAATCTAAGTTAATAAATATATAGTCTAAGTAATCGAAATTGATGTTGTCAAAAGATCTTCTTTTCTTGATGAAGATCCTACATATATCTTATATATCATTGGCTCAACTTCCCAACTCTTTAGTTTAGGATTATACCATGCTAAATCCATCTTGTTGATTTGAATTGAAACCGATTTTGTTTCACCTGGATTTAATTTTACTTTTCTAAAACCTTTTAAAAGTTTTTTTGGACGCTTAATTTTAGAATTTTCAAGTCCAATGTATAACTGGACTACTTCCTCTCCAAACTTATTTCCAGTGTTACTGACATCCACCGTGGAGGTTATTACTTCTCCACTAATGTGTACTCTTAGATTTTCTATTTTAAAACTTGTATAACTTAATCCAAATCCAAATGCAAAAGCAGGTTCTATATTTTCTTTTTCTAAAAGAGTATATCCATGGAAATAATCATAAGTTATCTCATCAATATCTTTTTTGAAAAAAGGTAAATGACTTGAATCTTTTGGTATTGTAAAAGGCAATTTTCCACTTGGATTAACTATGCCAAATAAAATTTTAGCTAAAGCATTACCGCCTTGCATTCCAGAATACCATGCCATTAATATTGCTGCTACATTATCCTTCCATTCTTCCATGATTATAGCACTACCCCCAATTAATACAACAATGCAATTTTGATTTACCTTGGCAATACTATTAATTAAATTGATGTCTTCTTCTTTTAAACTTAAATTGTCCCTATCACCACCAATCTCTTTAATTATTTTGATATATTCTCCTTCATCTTCATAAGTATAGCCAACTATAGTGATTACTATATCACTGCTACTTGCAATTTCGATAGCTTTTTCAATATTTGATGCATCATCATATTTAACTTCAATTTTATCTCCTATTAGATTTTTAATTCCCTGAAGTGGGGTGATGATATTTTTCTGCCTAACATGAGAGCTACCACGATCTCCCGTATTTTTTAAATCTGCTAATCTTCCTATGATTGCGAGTGTTCTTATCTTATCAACATTTAAAGGTAAAATCTTATTCTTATTTTTTAATAATACCATGCTTTTTTCAGCAGCTTCTCTTGCTAATTCCACATGCTCCTTACAAGCAATTAATGATTTATCATATTTCATTGGATCTTTTCTTCTAGTGAATTTTAAAACAGTTTGAATTATTCTTTTCGCAGAATCATCAATTAATTCAATTAGTTCCTCATTTTCTTTTGCAGCTTTCAATAATTTTTTCCCATAATACTTAGCACGAGGCATTTCTACATCTAATCCACCTTTTATGCCAGCGATTGTATCGTGTAATCCAAAAAACCAATCAGAATGTACAAATCCTTGAAAATTCCATTCCTCTTTTAATATTGTCCTTAATAAGTATCGATTTTGTCCACAATATTCACCTAATAATTTATTATATGCGCTCATCACGGTAGCGCAGCCCTCATCAATACATTTCTTAAATTGTGCTAAATAAACCTCTCTGAGAGTTCTTTCATCCATCTTGACATTCACTTTAAATCTTGAATTCTCAATACTATTTGCTGCGAAATGCTTTACTGTAGCCATAACATTGTGCTTTTGAACTCCTCGCACTAAAGCAGCACCAAATTGTCCTATATGGTATGGGTCCTCACCATATGTTTCTTGAGCACGCCCCCAAGCCGGATGTCTCAAGAGATTAACGCAAACACCTCCAAATAAATTACCTCCATGAGCGCGAACTTCCTTACCTATAGCTTCTCCTATTTTTTCTTCTAATTCTAAATCCCAGCTTGCTCCTCTCGCCATGGACACGGGAAAACAAGTTGAACCTGGAATGATTACTCCTCTCGGCCCATCGGTGAATTTGAATTCAGGAATACCAAGTCTTTTTAATCCTCCCCCAGGATAAACCCTTTTTCCAAAACCTCCATCTCGTAATAGATATTTAAAAATTCCATGACCAGACATCAAGCTAATTTTTTCTTTTAATGTCATTTTTTTCAAAAGGTCTTTAGCTTCTTCTTCTATTTCGTTACTAACAACTATTTTCCTTAACTTAGCGATCTTTATCTCACCAAATTTTGTTTAATAAATCAATCTTCTTTATAAAAAAAACACTTTCATTATTTTCATATTGGATTCTCAACATTTTTAACTTTAATTAAAGAAATATTTATATATTTCTAATTTTTCATCAAAACTCTTCTAATATTTTCCTTAGCCTCTTAGGTAAAAACTTGGGCTTTCTTTCCATTGTTAGTAAGCCATTAATTTCTTGAAATTGATCATAAAGTTCAGTATAACAAAATCCTTGAATCCATGAAGTTCGCTTTTTAAATTCGTTAAATAAATTTTCTAATTTTTGTACTAATTCATCTTTAGAATTTACTTTATCTTGACCAAAATATTTCTTTAAATTTCCCTCAAGATCAAATGCAATGCCTCCTATTTCACTATATATTATAGGTTCGTCATAATAATTATATGGTTTGATATAAAATTTAGGTAAAATAGGTTCATGGCCATTAAATTTTTTTTCTTCTTCAAATGATTTTGGTAATAACTGCAATGGAAGATAAAAATGCTTAGAACATATATCTGTTTTAGCATGCCACCATCCATCATCGTCTATTATCAATCTATCAGGATCAATCGATTTAAACATATGATATAGGGAGAGGGTATAATCTAAACATCGGTTATCAATCTCAGGGTTGTTTAATCCCCAACCTTCATTTAACAACACCCAAACTATTATTGAGGGATGATTGAAATCCCTATTAATCATTTCCAAGTATTGATTGATAAAATTTGACTGAGATTTAGTAGAAAATGCATAAACACTTCCGATTTCTGCCCATACTAGAATTCCCATCTTATCGCACCAATATAAAAAACGCTGTTCAAAAGTTTTTTGATGAGCTCTTAATCCATTAAAACCGAATTCTCTGAGATAATCTAAATCTTTAATTATAGCGTCCTCGGAAGGGGCTGTATAATAAGAATCTTTCCAATATCCTTGTACAAGAACTAACTTTTGATATATTGGCTTGTTATTCAGAAGTATTTTTTTATTTGGATTTGCATTTTTAGAAATCGAAATTTTTCTCATTCCAAAATAAGATTGAATTTCATCAAAAATCGTGCAGTTTTCACGATAATGTAATTTAAGCGTTAGATCATAGAGATTTGGAGACTTAATGTCCCATAAATAAAGTTCTTCTTTAGGGATCTCAACTTTTAACTTAAATTTATTTGGATTCGATCCCATATCAAATAATCTTTGAAAAGTATCAAGCTTATCTCTAAGTATATTTTTGCCTTTTTTACTTTTTCCATATTTTCCTAAAAAGCTTAAATTTGTATCGAAATTTAATAATTCTTTACCCTTATAACTAATAGTAGTTTGTAAAAACAAATTTTCATTGCCAATACCAGAAATATCGCATTCTATAATAATAATAGAGTTCTCTATATCAGTATGAAACTTAATATCCTTTATGTAGAATTCCTTATGAACACATTCCACCCAAACTGTTTGCCATATTCCAGAAACCCGCGGATAATATATTAAACTTGGTTTTTTTCGCCAAAATTGCTTGCCTCTTGGAATCTCACAATCTTTACTTGGGTCAAAAACTCGAAGAACTAAATAATTTTCTTCTTTTAAATAATTGGTGATATCAAAATTAAAACCAGTATATCCCCCCACATGGCTGCCTATATATTTATCATTTAAAAATACCTTACATTCATAATCGACTGCTTCAAAATTAAGTAAAACCCTATTTCCATAAAAATTTTCAGGTAAATTAAAGACGCGTTTATACCAAATTACGTCATGAAAATTATTATCTCCAATCCCGCTCATTGGACATTGAAAACAAAAGGGCACGATAATCTTTTTATCAAATACTCTCTCATTTTCCTTCTTATACCATTCTTTTCTCAAACCTATGTTCTCATCATCGAATGCAAAATCCCATTCTCCATTAAGATTAATCCAATTTTTGTTTCTAACCAATTGAGGTCTAGGATATTCCGGTTTTGGAAAGTTATTTTTAATGGACATGATTGAAGAGAATATTTTTATACTTTAAAATTAATCAAATTAATTAAAATAATCGAAAAAATAATAAAATGAATTCCTTAGAGTTAACCCTCAGTGCGATTGATGGGATTCCAGAAAAAATCCCCTTTAACCCTTTTATAATGCATTTTGCAGCTTCATTAATAAATGTAAATTATAATTTTGAATATTGTAGAAAACCAGAAATTTTAACAAAAGCACAAATAAAATGTTCAGAAATTTTTGGAATCGATCATGTAAATGTTTCTACAGATGCTTATAGAGAAGCCAGTGCATGGGGTGTGGATATCGATTGGAGTAGCCACACTCCTGTTGCTAAAAGACATTTAAAAATTGAAGAATTTGAAACAATTGATCCTCCAGATCTAAATTCATCTGAAAGAATATTAAATAGAGTTAATGCAGTGAAATTACTTCATGAAAAAGTTGGAGGAAAACAGTGTATTGTTGGTTGGATTGAAGCTCCTTTTGCTGAAATTTGTTGCCTTTTTGATCTAATTAATGTATTATTATTGTGCAAATATGATGACTGGGAAAAAAGGATTAAAGCACTTTTAAATAGGATATTACCCATACAAGAAGAGTTCGCAAAAATGCAAATTGAAGCTGGTGCTGACATCATAGGAGCTGGTGATTCTGCAATCTCTCAAATAGGACCAACGCGCTATGAAAAATGTTGTTTAGAAGCAACTAAAAAATTATTTAAAACCATTCAAAAACATGTTCCTGTTTTATACCATACATGTGGCGATAATAATATAATAGATAAGGAAGGCAGAAATATGATACTATTAATTGCAGAAACAAATGCTTCTATAATTGATTTTGATTATCAATTGGATCTTAAATTTTTAAAAGAAACAATTGGTAAGAAGACGTGCATTAGAGGCAATACAAATACCCAAATTTTAGGGAGCCTTACATATCCAGTTGAAAAAGTAATATCTGAAATTGAGGAAACTATAAAATTAGGGAAGCCTGGAGGAAAATACATGTACGCTGCCGGCTGTGAGTGGCCTTGGGAACCCCTTTCAATGGCAAGTAGGAATTTGGGAATAGCAAAATCTTTAATAGAAAAAATGGGAAAGTATTAAAAATCATTACTGATCCAAATCAATACCACCAATATTAATGGAAGAACTTGATTCAGATATTCCTTCTAACTTTTTGTAATCCTCTAAAGTTCGAGATGATATCTTTTTATGATATTTTTCAAGTTCATTTTCTATATCTTTAGATAGATTTGATTCAAAACTCTCATTTAACAACTCCTGAACTTTTTCAGTAGCAATTTGAAAAAG
>CAZIEC010000128.1:1278-7371 GCA_964538145.1 uncultured archaeon | reverse complement strand
AACCTTTTATTCATTCTATAACGCTTTTGGATGTCAAGAATTAAGTCCAAGCCGGTAAAATCTTGCGTTTGAACTACTCCAACAATGGGAAGGCGGATTCCCAAGCTAGTTTTTATTGCTAAATCTATTTGTTCGGGCGTTGCCCAGCCTTTAGCAATCATTTCATATACTTGAACGCTTATAACATTTTGAATGCGATTAACAATAAAATTATCGACAAATTGATTCAAGACAATTGGTTTTTTTCCTAGTGAATTTAACAAATCAACAGAGAATTTAACAACCTCTTCACTTGTATTGGGCCCTTTAACAACTTCAACAAGTGGTATTATATGTGGCGGAGCAAACCAATGATGTATGATTAGCCTCTCAGGATTATCAATTTCGGCAATCTCAAAAATATTAAGCCCTGAGGTATTGCTAACAAGAATGATATCCTTTTTACACGATTTATTTAGCTTCATAAACACCTCTTTCTTGATACTTGGAACTTCATTAACAACTTCAATTGCTAAATCTGCGTTTGGTGCTATAGAAGTGAGATCAGTAGATACATGAATTCTATTAATGATATCTGTTATTTCATCAAAATTTACTTTATTAAATTCTGATAAAACATTGAGATTAGATTTAATTAGATTTAATGCTTTTTTTAACCTTTCCTTATTCACGTCAATCAAGTCAACTTCATATCCATGCTGAGCAAATACTTGGGCAATTGAATGTCCCATCGTACCAGCTCCAACAACTAAAATTCTATTAATATTCTTAACAAATTCTCCCATGATGATGCCCATCTCATTATCATGATTTTACTCTAATTTTGAAAACAATAATGTCATCATTTAATTTAAAATAAATTTTTTTCCATGATTTATGGCTTAAAAATATTGATTAATTCATTTTTAAGAAGTTGTTTTATAAAAATGATTTTTATATTGAAAAAAATATTAGAGTTATTCCATTAAATAAATTAATTTTATATGTTTTTTAATCATTTGAATATTAAGGTTTAAGTGTATTTTTTTAAAAAAATCTTTTTTGATTGAAAATGGCAAATAACATTCAAGTAAAAGTAATAGATAAGGTTCTTCATGTTGTTTTAAATAGGCCCGAAAAAAAGAATGCGTTAACACAGGAAATGTACATCGGATTAGCAAATGCTATAAAATCTGGTGAAGAAAATTCTAACGTTAAGGTAATCTTAATTTATGGAAATGGAGACTCATTTTGTGCAGGAAATGATGTAAAAGAGTTTCAAGATTCGGACTCGCGAATTGATAGTGAAAATTCTCCATCCATAATGTATATCAAGCAATTAATGAAAGCTCAAAAGCCAATAATTGCAGCAGTGAAGGGATACGTGATAGGTGGAGGCTTTACAATGTTATTGCATTATGATTTAGTTTATGCTGCTAAAGATACAAAATTCCAATTACCTTTCGTAAAATTAGCGCTAACTCCAGAATTTGGTTCTTCTTTTAACTTACCATTCTTAGTAGGAAGACACAGAGCTGCAGAGATCTTGTATTTTGGAGATTTTATTACTGCAGAAGAAGCATGTAAGATGGGTATTGTTAATGAAGTATTTGAGAAAGATGAGCTAATGAATAAGGTATTAGATAAAGTCCGTCAATTAACAGAAAAACCTTTAGTTGCTTTAAAAAATATCAAGAATTTACTGAAAAAGTATCCAAATAGCATCTTAGAAAAGACAATTCCTGGAGAGATGGATGTCTTTTTTGAAAGAATGAAGTCTCCCGAAGCGCAAGAGGCTTTTAATGCTTATTTTGAGAAAAGGAAACCCGATTTCTCTAAATTTGAATGAAATCTTATTAAAAAAGTAGATTAATGTCAAAAAAAAAAGTGGTATAATAATAATTATTAATGATAAGAATTTTTGTTAATTAAAATATACCCTTATTTTATTGAACATCATGGGAGAACAGAAAGCTTTCATTTTTGAAATTCAAAAAATGTCCACAGAAGATGGTCCAGGGATTAGAACGACAGTATTTTTTAAACAATGTCCACTCAGGTGTGCTTGGTGTCACAATCCGGAATCTATCTCGAAAGAAAAGCAATTGGAATGGTTTGAACACAAATGTATCGGATGTTTTACTTGCTTAGAAGTTTGCAAGCAAGGAGCTTTATCTTTTACTGAAGAAGGGTTAAGAATTGATAGAGAAAAATGCATTAGTTGTGGCACTTGTGTTAATGAGTGTCCGAGCACTGCTCTTCACATGTTTGGGGAATATTGGACTCTCGATGATCTTTTTCATGAAATAAATAAAGATCTTGTATATTATGAGCAATCCAATGGCGGCATTACGGTTTCAGGTGGGGAACCTACTATTCAATGGGAATTTGTGGAAGCATTTCTTAAAAAATGCAAGGAAAACGGAATTTCTACAGCCTTAGACACTTGTGGGTATGCTAATAAAAAGATATATGAAAGACTTTTACCCCATGTGGATCTAATTCTTTATGATTTAAAAGAAATTGATCCAAAAAAGCACCAAGACTTTACTGGAGTTCCAAATGATTTAATTTTGGACAATGCGAGATGGATTGCCAGATACATGAGAGAAAATGGTAAGAAAATGTGGATACGGACGCCATTAATTCCTAAATATACCGCAACGGTAGAAAACATTAAAGGAATTGGAGAATTCATCGTTAAAGAATTAGATAACATTCCAGAGAGATGGGATATTTTAGCATTTAACAATTTATGTATCTCTAAATACGAGCGATTGGATATGAATTGGGCTTTAAAAGATGAACCTTTATTGACTGAAGAAGAAATTGAATATTTTTATAAGATCGCTGTTGATACGGGAGTAAAGAACGTAAGGTGGTCTGGTTTAACTAAAAGAAAAGAATAAGACATGTAATTATTTTTTAAATTAAGGATTATTTTAAATATTTAGATAATGAGAAAAATGAGTTGATTTGATGAAAAAATCTGATAAAATTCCAAAATGGGAACCCACGCTTTCAGATGAAGCTGTTGAATTTACTCAAGCAGAAATAATGTTAAAACTAATTTCTACTATTGATGAAAGAGGGTGGCCTCACATTACTTTAATTTCAAGCAATCATGCTATTAGCAAAAACCAAATTGTATGGGGTTCCTTTGTAACTGGACAAAGCAAAAAAAATGTACTGAAAAATCCCAAGCAAGGAATTTTCTACATGACTGCCAACATGCCATTTAAATTCTTACAAGTCAAGGCAGATTTCTTACACACTAAAAAAGAAGGAGATGAGTTAGAATATTTTAATAAGCTTGAACTAATGAGATATTTTACTTATGTTAGGGTTCATACAGCTTATTTTAATAAAGTCAAAGCAGCACGGCCAATTAGAAATCTACCTTTATCTGGTATTTTAGTTGGCATAATAAAAGATTTAATTGGTAAAAGAGGAGCAAAAACGGGACTTGATGAGAAACGGTTAAATGTTCTTGGTTATAAATTATTTAGCGCTCCTATTGCTGTAAGAGTGATCTCATATATAGACCCTTCAGATGGCTATCCAGTGATGATTCCTTGCATCCAACTTCAGGCAGCAGATCATAATAGATTAGTATTTCCTCCATCAGTTTTGAAAGAAGATTTAGCTCAAATTCCACCAAATTCAAAAGTAGCGGTTTTTGGAATGAATTTTGATTATGCCAATCAATTAGTAAAAGGTACTTTCACGGGATACAAAAAGTTCAGGGGTATTAAATTTGGAGTTATAGAAATTGAAGAAATCTATAATAGTTGCCCACCGATTATAGGAAAGATATACCCAGAAATTGAAACGATCCCTAAAGTTACTGAATTTCATTTATAGAAAAAATTGAAAACTTTTTTTATTAGCTTAATTTTTCATTAATAATTGAATGCTTGCATTTTTAGAATATAAAAATTAATTAACTCATTGTTGTTTTATCAATGAAAGATAAAATGAATGTTTTATTCATGATAACAGATCAGCTTCGTGCTGATATGCTACATTGCTATGGCAATAATATAGTAAAAACACCAAATCTGGATAAATTAGCAAAAAGAGGGGTTAAATTCACCAATGCTTTTTGTACAAACCCAATGTGCATGCCAAATAGAGCCACGCTTCTTACAGGGTATTACCCAAACGTTCATCAAGTAAGAAGTAATGGAATTAATTTACCTACTAATATTCCAACGATTACTCAAGCTTTAATTAAAGAAGGATATCACACCATTAATGTTGGAAAAACTCATTTTAATTTTTGGACGCCCCCATATAAATTAAAACCTAAATCTGCTGAATCTTTTGATGATTGGAGAGTAAAGAAACCTAAAGGTAAGCATCTAACTCACGAAAATTTTCCAATGCCATATTATGGATTTCAAGAAGTTGATTTAGTTGTTGGTCATGGGTGCTTATGTTTAGGACATTATCTTGATTGGGTAGAAGAAAGAGATCCCAAAATTGCTGAAGAAATTAGAAATAGATTCATTAAAATAGACAATTTCTTTACTTTATTTTGCGATCCTTTCATACCAGAGGAGCTATATAATACTACTTATGTTAAAGAACATACCATTTCTTTCTTGGAAAGATATTCCAATGGAGAATATGGAGATAAGCCATTCTTTTTACATTGTTCATTTCCAGACCCACATCATCCCGTCAGTCCGCCAGGTAAATATTATGATATGTATGATCCTGAAAAAATTGAACTTCCTAAAAACATTGATGATATCAAGAATTTATACGAACATCCGTTTTTAGGCCCTCACATGAGAGAACCCGCTTTCCGAGGTGCTTTATTAAGAGAATCGACTGAAGAAGAGATTCGCAAGTTTATTGCATTGAATTATGGTTCAATTTCCATGTTAGATGATGCTATTGGCGAAATAATGAAATCTTTAGAAAAATTTGGTTTAGATAGTAATACAATGGTTATTTTTACGAGCGATCATGGAGATTATATGGGCGATCATGGAATGCTATTGAAAGGTCCTTCACCTTTCATTGGAACATTGCAAGTGCCATTAATATGGAAAGTTCCTGGCATTTCTAAAAGTGAGGGTATCGCAAATTCGATAGTGAATTCTGTAGATATTCCAAGGACCATCATGGATTTATTGAATGTCAAGGAACGCCGCCGTCCTCCATTAATGCAAGGGTATGATTTAACTCCAATTCTGCAAGAACCAACTGGAAAAGTAAGAGATTATTGCCTTATAACTGAAGATGAGGAGGTTGGCCCTAAAGGGCCAATCTATACCCGCGTTCATCATTTAATTACTGAAGATTACAAGCTTACAGTTTACGGAGAGATTAATAATTATGGTGATTTATTCGATAGAAAAAATGACCCATTAGAACTAAATAATTTATGGGGCAAAAACAAGGAACTACAATTAGAATTGCTAGATAAATTGCTTCATGAGGCAATGCAAGTAAAGAGCAGGTTTCCAGCAAGGCAAGGCGCAACTTAAAACCATCAAGACCTTATTTTCAATAATATTTCAAAATTTCTTCATATCATTTAAAGATTAATAAATTTTTCTCATGAATGTAAAACTCGTAATACATATGATGATGTAATAAATTTGAAAAATTAAAGTGATGAAAATGCCAGATGATGAGAAAAAGGAAAAGGATCCAATCGATAACGATGAAGTAGAAATAATGCTAGATGTTTTATGGAAAAATTTAGAAACAAGGCGTAAATGTGAAAAAACTCATCTACCAAGAACAATTAATTTTAAAAAAACCATTGAATAAAATTTACAGAGCTCATTAAAAATCAATTTTAATTTACTAAGCTTTTTTTAAAGCTTTAACTCTAACCTTAACCAATTTTTATTTCATGAGTGAAAAAATTGGAAAGATTTAAAGCATTTCATCAAATAATTAAAATAACAACTTTATGGATAACAAAATTTAACAAAAAAGTCTAATAGAAAATTTAAATGAGTTGGAAAATATGGCAGTTCCAATACTTTTATCTTTAGCCTTAATTACTGGCGTTTTATCCATTGCTATTGCGCTCTATTTTAGATATCTCGTGTTAAAAGAAGATCCTGGAAATGAAAGAATGCAAGAAGT
>CAZIEC010000128.1:0-1178 GCA_964538145.1 uncultured archaeon | reverse complement strand
GTAGGAGATATTGCTGGAATGGGTAGCGACTTATTTGACTCTTATGTAGCCTCAATAGTTGCTGCTATGATGCTAGCTGCTTCATTAGCCGTTATAGAAGCTCCATTGGGCAATATTCCAAATACTGGCGGACTCAAAGCCCTCCTTGTTATCATTCCTATCATCCTTTGCGCTCTTGGCTTGATGGCCTCTTTAATCGGAATATATATCATTAAGGTCAAGGGCTCTAAAGAACCTGGAAAAGCCTTGAATTCGGGGACATATATTGCAACCTTAATTTTCGCGGGAATAACCGCAATCTTTACTTTAATAATGACAATAGGACAAGCACCCGATACCGTTAACCTTTTATGGAGGATCTGGATTGCTCTTGTAGTTGGATTGCTTTCTGGTATTACAATCGGTTTTACAAGTGACTACTTTACTAGAGATGATAAAAAGCCTACAAGAAATATGGCTTTAGCGGCACGAGAAGGACATGCTGTTGTAATTCTCAGCGGTTTTGCTTACGGCTTGATTAGTGTGGTTCCACCAACCGTAGGAATCGTGGTTGCGATGGTCATTTCTTATTTTCTTGGAGGAATCTTCGGTATTGCAATCGCAGCCGTTGGAATGCTTGCTATCGTTGGTACAATTGTAACCAACGATGCTTATGGGCCAATCGTGGATAATGCTCGTGGAATCGCTGAACAAGGTGAACTCGGAGAAGATGTCATCCGCATTGCTGATCGACTAGATAGTGCTGGAAATACAGCAAAAGCCATAACAAAAGGTTTTGCAATAGGTGCAGCAAACCTGACCGTAATGGCTCTATTATTCTCTTACTCCGAAGAAGCTGGAGTCACCATAATTGATTTGCTTAATCTTAAAGTATTAATAGGTGCATTTATCGGAGTTGTCGTGCCAGCACTGTTCTCAGCTCTCCTGATTTTAGCCGTACAACGGAACGCAGCAAAAATGGTAGACGAGATTAGAAGGCAATTTGAAGAAAATCCAAAAATCTTGACAGGTGAAGAACCTGCAGATTTCAGCAGAACCATCGCAATTGCTACGAAAGGCTCCTTACAGGAATTAATCTTGCCTAGCATTATTTCCATAGCAGTCCCTATCCTTGTTGGAATGTTTTTTGGAGTTGCTGCTCTAGGAGCATTTCTAGCAGGTGCAATACTCTCAGGATT
>CAZIEC010000127.1:1825-7514 GCA_964538145.1 uncultured archaeon | reverse complement strand
TACCCTAAAAAGACTTATTTTATTTAAAAGTAAAAACATGGTAATTGAATATAAATCTTCAAATTTTAAAGTTGTTAAGAATTTAAGTTAATAACAATAAAATATTCAAAAATTTAATGCAAAATCATGTGAAAATAAATAAATTTCTTTAAAATAATGCATTCATTAACAAAATTAATTTTCAAATATATTTTCAAACTTCATTAATAATTATCTGACTCATGATTCAAAAGATAATCATATTTGGCGGGAAGGGTGGAGTTGGCAAAAGCTCAATATCTGCCTCTACAGCAGTGAGGTTATCTGATCTCCTCCCAGATAAAAAGATTCTTTTAATCTCTTTTGATATTGCTCATAATTTATCAGATTTATTCCAAAAACCAATTCATAATAAATTAACTCAAATTTTATCGAATTTATGGGCAATAGAACCTGATCCTGATATTTATGCAAAAGAATATACAGAAGAACTGATTTCAAAACTGAAAAAATTAACGAAACAAATGCCTTTAGTAGGTATGATACCAAAAATTAATAATTTCATTGATACTACATTTACAAGTGATTCAATACCCCTTGCTTTAAAAAATGCCATGTTCTTTCAAAAAATTTTAGATGCTGAAGATGTGACTTCTCAAGGAATGCAGTTTGATATAATTATAGCAGATTTTCCTCCTACAGGGAATATGATTGCTTTATTTGAAATCCCAGAGGATCAAGTAAAAGTTGTTTTGAAATATGCTTTAAATTTCTATAATTCGGTAAAAGATGCTTTTAAAAATATATCTAAAGTTGTAAGGCAAATCATAAAACCTTTCGATGATTATGAGAAGAGAAAAGAATTGGGTAAAGAAATATTTAAAATGATGGTAGAACTTGAAAAACGAGGGGAAAGAGTAACACACTTAATCCATGAAGTAGGATCACTAAGACTTGTTACCATTGCCGAGAAACCTAGTTTTGAAGAAATTATAAGAGCAAGGGATTTAACCAAGCGGTACGTGAATTTAGACGCTGTACATATTAATTTATTAATTCCCGAAGATTCTACAAAAAAATGCAAGTTTTGTAAAAATATCAGGAATCTACAGCAGAAATATTTAAAAAATATACTTACTGAATTTAAACAACTAAAAATTTGGGAATCAAGACGCTTGGATATTGAGCCAATTGGTCTAGATAATTTAAGAAAATTAGCTGAAGAGATATATGGAGATGCTACTTCACAAGAAATCTTATATCCATAATAAAGTAAAACAGAATTTTAAAACAAAAATAATTTAAAAAAGAAAAGAACAATAAAAATTAACTTTTAGGAAGAAAAAACACTTGCCTTATTTTTAAGTTCCTTCTTCATATCCATGAATGTAATTATATTGTTCTTCAGTAAGGTGATCGATTTCTACTCCCATTGATTCTAATTTTAATAGCCCTACTCTATCATCAATTTCTTTAGGAATTTCAATTATTCCTGGTTTTAATTTTTCTCTATTTTGGACCATGTATTCTGAAACTAAAGATTGAAGTGCAAATGACATGTCCATGACTTCACTTGGATGACCTTCTGATAAAACTAAATTTGCCAAACGTCCTTGAGCTAACAGGTATACTTTTTTTCCTGAAGGAAATGTCAATTCTTCAACATCCTTGCGAATAGTTCTTACTTCTTTAGCATATGAATATAATTCTTTAGTTGGAATTTCGATATCAAAATGACCTAAATTCCCTAAAATGACGCCATCTTTAAAAGTTTCAAAGATTTCTGGATTTGGAGGAATGACATGCTTGCATCCTGTTGCTGTTAATAATATGTCTGCTCTTGATAATGCTTTTAGAATAGGCATGACTTCATAACCAGCAAATTTGGCTTGTAAAGCTTTTATTGGATCGACTTCAGTAACTATAACATGTGCGCCTAATCCTCGGGCTCTCAAAGCCATTCCAGAACTACAATGACCATATCCGGCAATTACAACTGTTTTTCCAGCAAATAGAACATGCATGCCATAAATCGCAGCTATTACACCTTGACCAGTACCTAATTCGTTATCAAACTGATTTTTGCATCTTGCATCATTGACCGGAAAGAGAGGGACTTTCAAAACACCCTTTTTCTCCATTGCTCTAAATCTCTTAACCCCTGTAGTGGTTTCTTCTTGACAGCCAATAATAGTTCCTGACTCTATAAGTTCTGGGAATTCCTTATGTGCAGTAACAATCATATCTGCCCCATCATCAATGAGAATGTTTGGTTTTGCTTTTAAACATTGTCGGATGCACCAATAAAATTCTTCAGTAGTATTTCCATGCCAAGCAAATACATTAATTCCCTCTTCAACTAGAGCAGCAGCTACATCGTCCTGTGTTGATAAAGGGTTACTGCCACATAGATATACCTCTGCGCCTCCTGCCTTTAAAGTTCTAACTAAATTCCCAGTTTCTTTTGTTACATGAAGGCATCCTGCGACTTTAATTCCTTTTAATGGTTTTTCTTTTGAAAAACGTTCTCTAATTACCTTTGCTGTGACTGGCATTTTAATTTCTGCAATGTATAATGCTTCTCTTCCTTTTTCAGCAAGACTTTCATCAGCAATTTTATAATCTACCATTTTTAATTCCCATTTCATTTCTAATTATCTCTTATAATTTTAATAAAAATATAAATATTTTTTTAATTAAATAGTAATTATAATAGGTAATTTTTAGACAATTAATCAATAAACTATAAATATATGTTAAAATGGAAAATCATTCTGAAATTCAGAAATTTAAAAATATAAGAGAAATACAAGCAATAGTAAAAGGATTAAATAAACGGAGTAAAATCAAGTTTATTGATGTAGCAAAGAGTCTAAATGTCTCTAGGCACACGTTTCATAAAAAATTGAAAAGTTTAATTCAAGAAAACATAATAAATAAATTTACAATTAACATTCATCCTTACATTCAACCATTTAATTTGCGATTCATGATTGTTGAAATAAAAACTAATCCTAAAGAACCAAGATTAGTTCAGGAGTTATTAAAAATTCATCAATTAAAAAGTTTAGATGGCATTTTTGGCGAATTTTCATTAATTGCAATTTTAGTCTTTAAATCGAATAGCGATTATTATAATACTTTACGAAAGATTGATTTAATCATGGCTAAATCATATTTTAAAAAATATCAAATCCTTGAACCAATTAAAATTTTTAAAATTAATGGAATCACATTAAGAAAAATCCCAATCAATAAAAATAACATCATGATAGATGAAATTGACAGAATGATCTTAGATATTTTAGAATATAACCAAGGAACAAATCCAATTTCGACATATGAAATTAAGGATATGATAAAAATCAAATTTAAAAGACAAGTTTCTCAACCAACGATATATAATAGGATAAGAGCTATGGAAGAGAACGGAATCATATTAAATTATGCTCTTAATTTTAATCCAAGAAAGATTGGATATAGGGGAAAATTTATAGTCAGAATTAAGCCAAAAGATCCATCTAAATATGAAGAATTGGCCCATGTCCTCGAAGAAAAGGAAGAAATTATCGATCTATTCCGTATTGGGGAACAATTTGGGTTGTTTGCTATAGTTCGTGTTAAAGAAATAGAAGATTATGGCACTTTTATCAAAAAATTATATGAAGAAGACATTGAGGATACTTTTACTAATTTTGTGTTGGATGAAATCGTATCTTTTACTAATTTTGTCTTATTTTAATGAATTTGAAAAAACAATAAATGCAATAAAATAATATTCTCTATTGAGCATCATGACAATCTATTACGAGGTATTAAACAAAAATCTTGGTTATTCAAGAATAGGTCGAATGATTTTATCAAAAGATTCCAAGCTCTATGTAAATACGCCCAATATAGTCATCCCATTTGAAAAATTCTTGAGCAACAATATTAATTTTCTCGATAGTTTTACTAATCAAGAGATTTTTAGAATTTTGGATAAAGAATTTCTAAATAAATCATTCTTGGGGGCGAAATTTAAGAATGTGGCGTTTATCTATTCTCATCAAGGAATAATAACAAAATTTGCTGACATTCTACAAACTAATGAAGAATTTTTCAAAAAAAATAATTTGATTCCAATGATTCCATTTAACGTGCCCAGTACAACGATTAACATGAGTTTTGCCAAACAAGAAATTAAAAACTACCTTGCTAAATCGGATGAAATACTTAAATCAATGCCAAATGTTAATTTTGGTTTGACAATAAAACTTTTTCAATATCCTCACCTACTTGAACTCTATTCTGATTTAATAAATAAAAATTCTAATGTAAAAATTGTTAATTTTTCTGATTTGTTTGACTATTTAAAAACATTTAGAGATATTATAAATGTCATTGTTAAATTTAAACAAGATTTTGATAATAATTTAATATTGATGTGTTCTGGGAAAGTTCTTCCAAAAATATATCCATTCTTAGTTTACATAGGAATAGATTTAATAGATCCTTCATACTTGCTTTTTTTATCCTCAGAAAAGTATTATGATACAATTGAACATTTGATACCCTTTCATAAATTAAAATACTTAACTTGTAGTTGTAATGCATGTAAATATTTACGAGAAAATTTAAATGACTCTAAAGAATTTAATGGAAAAATAAAATTTCTTTCCTTGCATAATTTAATCTCTGCTAAGAATTACATGCAAAAAATAAAACAATACATGAAAACAGAAGATTTCCGTTCTTTTGTTGAAAAGAGTTCATTTGACGACATGGACATTATTTCAATGTTAAAAATTTTAGACCGCCAATTTTTTAAACAACTTAAGTATGAAACTCCTATTTCTGAAAAAAATAAAAAAATAAAGTGTTTAGGACCATCTTCTTATTGGAGGCCAGATTTTCAACTCTTCAGAGAGCGTGTATTACAAAATTTTGAGCCTGAACCTTGGACAAAATTAATTCTTTTATTTCCTTGTTCTGCTAAAAAACCATATTCTGAATCAAAATCGCATAAAAAATTCCTTCAAGTTTTAAGAAAATTTCCTGAATTTCCTGATTTCCAAGAATTTATACTAACATCCCCATTAGGAGTAATTCCACGACAATTAGAAAATATTTATCCAGTGAATTCTTATGATATTTCAGTAACGGGCTATTGGGATGAAGAGGAGATTAATATTACTAAAAACATGCTAATTGAAATCATTAAGATGTATGACTCAAAAATTCCTATTATATGTCATGTGCCAGAGGTAGGTTATGCTGAAATCATAAGATCTGCTAAACCAGAAATCTCAAACCCTATTTATTTCACGACCATTGATAATTCAGTAACTTCAGTAAAATCTTTGCAATCTTTATATGAAATGATAATAAAATTTAAGGATAATTACCCTTTAGTAAAAAAAAATCATGATGAGAAAGTAAAAACATTAACATTATTTAGAAAAATAAATAAAATATTGGATTTTCAATTTGGAAAGGGTATAGGATGCCATATTCTTCCAAAAAAGATTAGAATAAAACCAAGTAAAGGGAAAAATTTTTTAGATGTATACGATAAAGAAAAAGATGTTTTTATAGGTAGATTTTATCTGGATTCTGGTAAATTTTATCCTTCTTTAAAAATAATTTCCAGCATTAAGAATTTATTTAAAGAAAGGTCATATTTAGTTTTTAATGGAAACAAACTTTCAGGTACAACGTTATATAGGCC
>CAZIEC010000127.1:0-1725 GCA_964538145.1 uncultured archaeon | reverse complement strand
AAATTGCTTGCTATAAAAGGAATCTTAAAAGATATTCGAATTGAAATTGGAATTGGTATAGAAACAATGAATGAATATATAAGAAATGTATATATTAATAAGGGTTTAACTAATAAAGCATTATTAAGAGCAATTAATCTCTGTAAAGAATTAGATTTAGGAATTCGAGCTTATCTTTTATTAAAACCACCTTTTTTAACAGAACAAGCTGCGATTGATGATTGTATAGAATCCATTAAAAAATTGATTCAACTTGGAGTAGATACAATCTCTATTAATCCAGTAAATGTTCAAAAAGGTACTTTAGTAGAATATCTATGGTTTCAAAATAGATATCGACCACCTTGGTTTTACTCATTATTTCATTGCTTACAAAAAAGTATTACATCCCAAGAAATATTAGATAATTTAAGGATAATTTCAGATCCTTCAGGAGCAGGTACAAGACGAGGAATTCATAATTGTTTAAAAAAAAATTGTGAATACTCAATGAAAAAATTTCTTAGCGAATTTGTACTTTCTCAAGATATTAACGTTCTTTCAATGTATGACAAGATGCCTAAATGTGAGTGTGAATTAATTTATCAAATTCAAAAAAATTATCATTAAGAACTTTCCATTGATAACTTCATGCTAATTTCTTAGCTTTTACATTTTTGTTGAAATGGTCAAAAATCATTATATTTAAATATTGCCATTCAATTTTTTCTTTTAATATTTTAGCAATCAATAGGGTAAATCTTGAAGAGTTGGGTAAAACTAAATTTATTTTATCTCGGAAAGTCTAAAAAACATCAAATCTTTAGAGCAAAGAAATGGAATAAAGGTTTAGAAAAGATTTTGAATAAACCAGTATTTACTGAAAACTATGAACAAATCGGATATATCAAGGAAGTTTTTGGGCCAATTAACTCACCTTTTATTTCAATTCAAGCGGCGCGTGAAATTAAATTCCGCGTCGAAGAAAAATTGTATGTTAAATTAAGAAAATAATTTTTATCTTAAATAAAATCACTCAATTTAAGGGTGTTATAATATTTCTAATTGGAATGAATTAAATCAAGAAATTGAAGAAGAATCCAATCATATTGAAGGAACTTGTTGTGAGTGCGGTAAAAACATCCTATTTGATGAAAATAGGGGTTTATTAGTTTGTGAAGAGTGTGGATTAGTACACTCTGAAAATTATATAGACCACGGACCTGAATGGCGAGCTTTTGATGCTGATCAAAAAAGAAAGCGAACTCGAACAGGAGCCCCAATGACATACATGATACACGATAAAGGATTGAGTACCATAATTGATTGGAAAAACAAGGATTTTTTTGGAAAAGAAATTCCTGCTAAATTAAGAGGACAAATATATCGATTAAGAAAATGGCAAAGTAGAATACGGGTTTCTGATGCTACTGAACGTAATCTAACTTTTGCGTTGAGCGAATTGGAAAGAATGGCATCAAATCTAGACTTACAAAAGAATTTAAGAGAATGTTCGGCAAAAATTTATAGAGATGCAGTTGAAAAACATTTAATTCGTGGAAGGAGTATAGAAGGTGTAGCTGCTGCTAGTTTATATGCTGCTTGTCGAATGTATAAAGTCCCTAGAACTTTAAATGAAATTGCAGAAGTAGCTAGAGTTGATAAAAAAGAGATTGGAAGGTCATTCAGGTTTATTTCAAAAGAATTGCCATTAAATTTAAATCCAACAAAACCACTTGATTTTTT
>CAZIEC010000126.1:0-7518 GCA_964538145.1 uncultured archaeon | reverse complement strand
TGGGAAGATATTGAAATATTTAATATAAATAAGGAACAACCTCATAGCAGTTTTTTTATTTATCCTGATGTGGAATCCATAAATCAGGAGGATATTAAACAAAATCAATTTTACATTTCTCTAAATGGAATTTGGAAATTTAATTGGGTAAAAAAGCCAAGAGATCGCCCAAAAGACTTCTATAAATTAAATTTTAGCGATTTAAATTGGGATGATATTTCCGTGCCCAGTAATTGGCAAATGAAAGGGTATGGAATTCCCATATATACAAATATCAATTATCCTTATAGCATTAATACCGAAAAGATTCCTGGCATAGATCATGATTATAATCCAGTTGGCTCTTATAGGAGAGTATTTAACATACCAGAAAGTTGGAAAGACAAGGAAATTTTCATTCACTTTGAGGGCGTTAAATCAGCTTTTTATATTTGGATTAATGGAAATTTTGTAGGATATAGTCAAGGATCCATGACTCCAGCGGAATTTAACATAACTAAATATGTTAAACAAGGAAAAAACCTCTTAGCAGTAGAAGTTTATCGTTGGTCAGATGGCAGTTATTTAGAAGATCAGGACATGTGGAGACTTAGTGGAATTTATAGAGATGTATATTTATATTGTGTACCTTCAATTTATTTGAGGGATTTTTTTATCTATTGCGATTTAGATGAAAATTATGAGGATGCCACATTTATATTTAATGGAAAAATAAAAAATTCAAGCCATAAGAATGTGAAAGATTATCAACTTGAAATAATCATGAAAAGAAGTGAAAAAGAATTAAATTCACTAGTTTTTTCAGAAAAACTTCATTTTTCAATAGAATCAAGTAAAGAAAAAATAATAAAATATGAAGTGAGAATAAAAAATCCGGAGAAATGGACGGCAGAAACTCCAAACTTGTACGATTTCATTATAATATTAAGAAATGACAAGAATGAAACTCTCGAAGCAATCAAGCAAAAATTTGGTTTTAGAAAGGTTGAAATCAAGAATAACCAATTTTTAATTAATGGGAAGCCTATTTTATTAAAAGGTGTTAACCGTCATGAACATGATCCTGATCAAGGCAGAGCAATTACAAAAGAAAGGATGGAGCAGGATATAATCATAATGAAACAAAATAACATCAATGCTGTTAGAACAAGTCATTATCCAAATCACCCCTATTGGTATGATTTATGCGATAAGTATGGCATTTATGTTCTTGATGAATGTAATTTAGAATCACATGGTTTAAGAGAGAAACTTCCAAATAGCGATCCCAAATGGGTCAAACCAGCAGTGGACCGAATGACAAGAATGGTTGAACGCGACAAAAATCATCCTTGCATAATAATGTGGTCCTTGGGCAATGAAGCTGGTTTTGGAAATGTTTTCTATGAAATGAAAGACGCTGCCAATAATATTGATAAAACAAGACCGATTCACTATGAGGGAGATTATAAATTTGAATTAGCAGATGTAGTTAGTTTTATGTATAGATTACCGAATCAAATAAAGAAAATCGCCAAGCAACATTTAAAGAAAAATTTAAACAAACCAGTAATGATGTGCGAATATGCTCATGCAATGGGTAATAGTCTTGGAAATTTCCAAGAATATATGGATGTATTTGAAGAATTTGATAATTGTTTTGGTGGATTCATATGGGATTTTATAGATCAAGGCTTGAGAAAAATTGATGAAAAGGGACGTGAATTTTGGGCATATGGTGGAGATTTTGGTGATGAACCCAATGATAAAAACTTTTGTATAAATGGCATTCTTTTACCTGATAGGAAGCCAAATCCAAGCCTTTATGAAGTTAAGAAAGTTTATCAAAATATAGCAGTAAAACCAGTTGATCTAAACTCAGGAATTTTTGAAGTGCATAATAAATTTTATTTTTTATCATTAGATTTTGTAGAACTATATTGGGAATTGACCGCTAATGGAAAAATAATTCAAGAGGGCCATTTACCACCATTGAACTTAGAACCTAATGGGAAATCCAAATTAAAAATTCCATTTTTTAAGCCTCAATTAGAACCTAAAACAGAATATTTCTTAACAATAAAATTCTTATTAAAGAAAGATGAAAAATGGGCTCCTAAAGGCCATATTATTGCTTGGGAACAATTTAAAATACCATTTGAAACTCCTGAAGGAAAAATAATAGATCTTGAATCAATACCAACTTTAAAATTTAATGAAGATGAGCAATATTTAGAAATACTTGCTTCAGATATCAATATTAGAATTAATAAGAACTCTGGAGAACTTATAAGCTTGAAAAAAGGATCTAAAGAAATATTATTGTCTCCTTTAAAACCTAATTTTTGGAGGGCTCTCACGGACAATGATTTAGGTGAAACTTATGTTAAAGAAGCACCAGTAGAAATTGATGATAGATGGAAACATGCTGTTAATGAGAGAAAATTATCTAAGTTTAATATAGATAGAAGTTCAGCTAAAAAAATAAAATTGGAATTTTTCTATGACATGCCATTATTTTCACAAGAATTCTATATCTCATATACAATATTTGGAAGTGGAGATATTTTAATCACGAATTCCATAATACCTTTGATGGAAATGATTAGATTCGGCATGCAATTGAAAATGCCGGCAACGTATGATAATTTAACTTGGTTTGGAAGAGGACCTCACGAAAATTACATTGATCGAAATAGAAGTGCGGCTGTTGGTTTATATGAAGGAAAAGTTAATGAATTAATCCATAATTATGTTAGACCACAAGAAAATGGCAATCGAACTGATATTAGATGGGCAGTTTTAAAAGACAATGATGGATTTGGTTTGTTAGTTCAAGATATTGGTGGAACTTTGTTAAATATAAGTGCTTGGCCTTATACCATGGAGGATTTAGAAAATGCAAGCCATATTAATGAATTAAATAAAGGAGATTTAATCACATTAAACATTGATTATGGTCAAAAAGGAGTTGGAGGAGGACTTTTTGGTTTAAATGATGTCTTAAGTAAGTATAGGCTAAAAAAAAATCAAAAATATGAGTATTCATTTTTATTAAGAATTATAGATTTAAAGACTGAAAATCTTGAAGAACTGTTAAAACGTGAAATGAGAGAATTATTAAGTTAAGAAAAATCGTTAAATGATGGATTTTTAATGATGTAAAAAAAATTTTTGAATGATTCATAAAAACATTGATTTTCGAACATGATTTCAACTTTAAATGAATATTTTTTTAAAATTTTAATTAAATAATTGAACCAATAATGAAAATTGAGGATTTTAAGTTAGAAGAATATTTTGCTAAACATGAATTTAGCGCAAAATATTTGTTATGTAGTTCTGATTGCGAATCTTTTTCCATTAAAGAATTGTTAGCATTAGAAGATGATGCTGAGAGAAATTTTAAAGAGCATTGGCTAGGTTATACTGAAAATTTAGGAAGCCCATCCTTGAGGAATGAAATTTCTAATTTATATGGCAATATTGATAAGGAAAACGTGATTGTTTTTTCTGGGGCGGAAGAAGGAATTTTCGTTTTCATAAATACAGTTTTAACTGAAGGAGATACTATCATTGTTCAATTTCCTTCTTATCAATCTTTATATGAAATTGCAAGATCCATTGGTTGTAAAATCGTAAAATGGGAACATGAAGAAATTAAAAATTGGGAGCTCGATTTAGACTTATTAGAAGATTTGATGAGAGAGGATGTAAAATGTTTAGTTTTAAATTTTCCGCATAATCCAACGGGATATATTCCAACAATGAAACAATTTGAAAGAATTATAAATATTGCTGAAGAAAATAATGTCTTGATTTTTTCAGATGAAGTTTACCGTTTCTTGGAGCATGATGAGAAATTTAGATTAAATGGAGCCTGCAGCTTGGCTGAAAACGCCGTTTCTTTAGGTGTCATGTCTAAATCGTTTGGTCTGGCAGGTTTAAGGATCGGATGGATTGCTACAAAAAATTTAGAGTTAATTGACAAACTAAGGAAATTTAAAAATTATACTACAATCTGTAACAGCGCCCCAAGTGAATTCTTAGCTGAACTTGCTTTAAGAAATAAAGATAAGATAATATCAAGGAATTTGGGAATTATCAAGAGAAATTTAAACTTATTAGATGAGTTTTTCAATGATTATTCTCACTTATTTAAATGGATTCGTCCAAAGGCAGGATCAATTGGTTATCCTAGACTTTTGATTAAAGAAAGTTCAGAAAAATTTTGTCTAAATCTTCTGAAAGAAAAAAATGTATTATTGATGCCAAGTAAATATTACAATCACGATGATAATCATTTTAGAATAGGCTTTGGAAGAAAAAACATGCCTGAAGCTTTAGAAAAATTAAAAGAATATTTAGAAGAAAAATATTAATAATTTATTATTAAACTTCAATTCCATTCATTTTAGCAAGAACTTTATACAACCCTTGTGTACCAAGATTCTCAAGACCAAGGGCCATAGCAGACATGTAAAATTGATATGCTAATGCTAAACCTGGAAGTGATAATTTCATTTGTTTTGCTTCTTGAAGTGCTATGCCCATATCTTTTACGAAATGCTTTATAAAGAAACCTGGATCAAAATTATTTTGGACAATTCTTGGACCCAAATTATTGATTGACCAACAACCAGCAGCCCCTTTTCCTATAACGTTAATTACTTCCATTAGATCATTTCCTGCTTTATAGGCATATAATAATGATTCAACAACACCTATCATTGTTGAAGCGATTAGTATTTGATTAGACATTTTAGTGTGTTGTCCAGCGCCGGCTTTCCCCATATATGCGATATTTTTTCCCATTAATTGAAGCAATGGTAGTATTTCTTCATATATTTCTTTATCACCTCCTACCATTATAGCTAAAGTGCCCTCTCGAGCACCAATATCGCCTCCAGAAACAGGAGCATCAACAGCATGAACACCCATCTTTTTTGCTTCTTCGTAGATTCTCTGAGCAAGAGTAGGTTCTGAAGTTGTCATATCTACAATTATGGACCCCTTTTTAATACCCTTTAAAATCCCAACTTCTCCAAAATATACTTCTTCTACATCTTTAGGAAAACCTACGATTGTAAATACGATTTCACTATTCTCGGCCACTTCTTTTGGGTTAGAACACCATTTAGCACCTTTATCAATTAATTCTTGAGCCTTAGCTTTAGTGCGATTATAAACATTCATTTCATAACCAGCATTCAATAGATGAGAGCACATCGATTTTCCCATCACGCCAGTTCCAATCCAACCAATTTTCTTCTTCAATTTATACTCCTCCTCATTTATTCATTTTAAATTATTTTACATGAAATTAAAAAGAATTTTAATTAAAAGCTTTTTTTTAAATTTACATTAGTTTATTGAAATTATATTTCATATTTTAAAATTATTTACTAAATTTTTAAAAAACATTATTTGTTTTATTAGGTTTTTATCATCTTTTCTCCCAAAATAAATTCCCTTTTTTTACATTATCAATTCTCGTCCTATGTTTTAATGCTGAAACTGCTTGAACCGTTTCCTTTATCGAATGAAAGACTGGAATGTTTGCTAATTCTAATGATTCGATTATTAAGGAGTATTTAGAAACATAAGGCACAAAACATACTAATGGTTTCTTTTTAGACAATACAACATTAGCAATTCTTCTTCCTATTTGGAATGATATGTTTGGAGGATAAGGGAGTAATAACAATATAATACATTCGACTCTCTCAATATCAGATAAATATCTTATGATATTTTCAATATCCATATCTAAAACTGAACCAGTTAAATCAATAGGATTGTTAAAAGCTGCAATTTCTTTAGCTACAGGATTCATTAACTCTTTTAAGTCTTTTTTCTCTTCTTCTGTTAACTGAACCGGATTCAGACCATATTTATTTAACATATCAGAAGCTATAACACCATGACCCCCAGAAACAGATACTACAACCACATCTCCATACGTAATAACATTATCTCCAAAAGGTTTCTTTTTATGAGATAAAACATCATATACTTTTAAACAAGTTAATAATTCCCTTTCTGAATGAGGATTTATTATTTGAAACTGTCTTAATGCTCCCTTTAAAATCTTATAATTTCCAGCTAGACTTGCAGTATGCGATTGAGTTGCTATTTTACCCTCCTTAGTCTTACCTCCGAAAAATGTTATGACAGTATCTTCTGATTCTTTTGCCAGCTTAAAAAATTCTCTCGCCTTTCCTTCTTTGAATCCTTCCAAATAAAATGCAATATTCGTCGTTTCTTTATCTACCTTGCTAAAATATTCTAACAGCATTACTTCATCTACCACCGCACGATTACCTATTGAAACTGCCGTTGATACACCAATATTCCTTTCACTAAACTTTACAAAAAATTGATCTACTAATACACCTCCGCTTTGGGAAATTAATGCTACTGATCCTCTTGGAGGGCGGGTAATTCGCTCAGTTGGTAAAAAAATAGTGTCTACTATTGGAGGAGCATATACTCCAAGACAATTCGGTCCAAGAATTGCAATATTATTTTCAAATGCTAGTTTTTCTAACTTTTCTTGTCTTTTTACTCCTTTTCCTCCGATTTCAGCAAATCCTCCTCCAATAATTACACATGCAGGAATATTTAGATCAGCGCAATCTTGCACGTAACCTAACGTATCATCAGGTCCGACAGCAACTATTAATAGGTCTGGAATTTCGGGTAATTTATCTAATCTGTCATAGAGTGCTACTCCTTCGACCTCTCCCCCTCCTGGGTAAATACCATATACTTTAACATCCATCTCGAATTCATTTTTTAGTAAAACAATTCTACCAGGAGATAAAGGATTCTTTTTTGAAACCCCAACAACAGCCATTGATTTTGGCTTGAAAAGCTTTGTTAAGTCCATTTTTATCAAAATATTTAACTTAATTTTTATGAAAAATTAAAATGTAATTTTTAAAATTTAATTGTTAATTTCGATTAATAACTATTTTTTGTTTTTAGATAATAGTTTTCAAATTGAGAAAAAGTTTACTTTTCAAAAATAACGATCTTATTAATTTCATTAAAGTTGGAAAAAAATTTATAAGATTTATTTAGAAAAAAAAGAAATATAATTATCAATTCTTTTTCGAAAAAATAGATTGAAAAAATCATGCCAGAAAATAATAGAAATGAAAAATCTTTTTCTTATAAAAAAGGATTTTTCTATGGAATTGGACAATTACCTGATATTACAGCATACCAAACATTCACTTTTTTAGTTTTTACTTTTTATTATGCAGCCGTGGGGATTGATATAATTTTAATATCAGTTGCTTTCATTATATGGGCAATTTGGAATAGTTTCAACGATTCTATCGTAGGACATTTTTCCGATAAAACACACTCAAGATGGGGACGACGAATGCCTTGGATAATTGCATCGATTGGTCCATTAGCACTAATGGTTTACCTATTATTCACGCCTCCACTCTTGTTTGGAATTAATGACAAACTCATTAATTTCATATATTTCTTTATTGTCATTATAATTTTTGAATTCTGCTTTAC
>CAZIEC010000125.1:4106-7593 GCA_964538145.1 uncultured archaeon | reverse complement strand
TGGGATAAAGGTGCTTCAGCGGGAATATCAACGGCTTGGGGTTCATTTGCTTCAGCAAGTAATCCGTGTCTTCGAGATGTTCACGAATATATTTTAATTTTTTCAAAATTAACAAATAAGCTTGAGAAGTTAAATAAAAAAGATACGATTTCAAAAGAAAATTTTATTGAATGGTCTAAATCAATTTGGCGTTTTCCTGCCGAATCAGCAAGGAAAATAGGGCATCCAGCGCCTTTTCCACTTGAATTACCGCTTCGATTAATTGAATTTTATTCTCATGAGGGGGATATTATTTTAGATCCATTCAATGGAAGTGGGACGACTGCGATTGCTGCAATAAAATTGAAAAGGCATTTTATAGGATATGAAATATCACCTGATTATTTTGAATTAGCTATTAAAAGGATTTCAAGCTTTAAGAACCAGCTGAAATTGGACGATTTTATTCATTAATTTGATGATGATTTAAATTTTATTTGAAGAAAAAAAGTTAAAAAAAAAATAACATTCATGTGGAGTGTTTAATTTATACTAAGAAAAAATTCGTGAAACTCAGCTTTCACGAAAAAATCATTATAATATTCCTTTTCAATATTGTTTAGGAAACAATTAATAAATTAATATAAAAGGAGGGATTTCATACAGATTTTACCAAATTTGCAAATTTTACAGCAAATTCATGTATCTGCTCCCAATTTCGAAAGTCATTTTTTTGATGGGGTTTTATATTAGGATCATTTTTAGAAACCATTCTTATCATTTTTTTTTCTAAAGAATTCAAATTAGATTCTTTAGATAAGTCTAAAACGCCACCAAAAACATCAAGCAAATCAGCTTTAATTTCGTACTGATTTAAGACTTTTTCAATATATTCAACTTTTAATTCTTCGATCTTTTGAGGATTGCTAGCAAAACCGGAGCTTACAAAGACGCCCAAAATTTTACTTGTACTTTTAAAAATCTCCAAGTTGTATTCTAGGAATTTTCTCGTTTCTTTGGTCCATTTTCCAACTTTTATTCCAGAACCTATGATTAATCCCTCATATCCTTCCAAGTTTAGCTGACTTTTTGATTTAATTTTTTTGAGATTTTGGATCGAAGCTAATATTTCATTTTCGCGTAAGATTTCAGCAATTTTTTTGCTAACTTCTTCAGTAGAACCATATCTTGTGCCATAGACTATTAGAACTTTTTTCATTTCATTAATTCTCAAATTTTTAATTTTAATTTTTTCAATGTTTTTTAGCATTATTTTTAAGATATTATGGAAAATCAAGGAATCTATTTAGAATTTGTTTTTATAATAAAAAAAGTTTTAAAAATTTGATGAAATGAATTATTGACTATCATTGAATTTTTTTTAATGTGTTATTATCTACTTCTCACGTTTTTCTTGAGATAAAATTCGAATTTTTTTAACCGAATAACTCCAAACAGGTAATCTTATTATCAGCTGATTGCTTTTAATTCAATATAATTCTACGCTTATTAATTGGTGGTTTTAATCCTTTAGGAAAAGGTGAAATGTAAGGATTTGCTTTATATTTAGATTCATGTTCTTTCTTTGCTTTCAATATTAAGTCTTCATCTTTCATGAATTTCATTGAAGCTAAAGCAAGCACTTTAGCTGCTGTGATCATTCCTTTATGTCCTATGCTCATTCCTGAAGTGGCAACATTTTGCCAAGAATGTCCAGGAGAACCCATTACCTCACATGCCATCATGAATTCTCCTAATGGGACTTTCCAAGACACATCAGCCACGTCCGTAGAACCAGGCATTACTTTTCCTTCTCCTACAGGCGGAACGATTATTTTATTTAATGGTTGGTTTAAAATGGCTTTAGCCATTTCCATCATGTTAGGAGGGACCAAACGAAAATAACCTTCAAGAGAATCTTCTGGAATTGTTTTTTTCAACTCACTTGCAAAAGATAAGTCTTCTTTATTAAATCTTGGAGGGCCAATCCTGTGCATTGAGTCCAATAATACATCATCAACCACTTTATTATATCTAGGGTTGTAAGTACCACTTAAAAATTCGATATCCATTGTCGTTTCAGTCATTAACGTGGCACCTTTAGCGATATTAATCAATCTTTTATATAATTTCTCTACTTGATGTCTTTCTGGTGCTCGAACAAAATAATGAACTTCTGCTTCTGCTGGCACGACATTAGGAGCAGATCCGCCATTTGTTATTATATAATGAATTCTTGCATCAGGGATCATGTGTTCTCGCATGTAATTCGCACCTACATTCATTAATTCTACAGCATCTAGAGCACTCCTTCCATTCTGAGGATCACCGGCAGCATGAGCAGCTTTACCATGAAATTTAAATATTACAGAATTCATTGCTTGAGCTATCATTAAAGTTACCATGTTTAAAAAGCTCGGATGCCAAGTCATTACTATATCAACATCATCAAACAATCCTTCTTTTACCATGTATCCTTTAGCATTGAAAACTTCTTCTGCAGGACAGCCATAATATCGAATGGTTCCCTTAATCTCGCCAGAGTCTATTGCTTCTTTTACGGCTAAAACAGCGCCCAATGAACCAACACCTAATAAATTATGCCCACATCCGTGTCCGGGAGCATTTTCTTTTAATGGTTCTTTTTTTGGAATAGGTTTTTGACTGAGTCCTGGTAAAGCATCATATTCTCCTAATATGCCAACTATGGGTTTTTCATCTCCATATTCTCCATAAAAAGCAGTAGGCATATCTGCAACACCAGTCTTTACAATAAATCCATGCTCTTTTAGAGTTTTTACTAATAACCTGGACGATTCATGTTCTTCAAATCCTAATTCAGCAAATTTCCAGATTTGATCGCTTATATTTGTAAGGAACTCTTGGTTATTTTTTATCCATTTTGTATATTGTTTAAACATGCTTACTCAAAATGAAATATTTTTAAAAATTTTTCTTTAACTAATTTGACAAAAAGGTGAAAAAAGATCAATAATTAGAACCTTTTAAAAGTTTCTCTACAAAAAGGAGTTTGAATTTACCTGCTCAAAACAAACACGTGTAATAAAATTTTCTTTTGTCATTTTTCTAAAAATTTATATATCAATAATTGATATATCAATTATAGATATATATTATCTAATAAGAATGATCATGGTAGAAAAAATAGCATCTAAGATTCAAAAGGGCATGAAAAGAGGCTTCATTGGTATGTTTATCTTGTTCATCTTGAAAAACAAGCACCTACATGGTTATCAGATTATCAAAGAAATTGAAAAACGCTCATTAGGAATTTGGAAACCAACCGTTTCTACAATGTATACAATCCTAAAGAACCTAAAAGAAAAGGGATTGATTAAACCCGTGGAGGGTGAAGAATTACAAGAAGGAAAGATCATATATAAATTAACAGAGAAAGGTCTTGAAACTTTGGAACTATTGAAACTCAAACAACAAGAGATGAGAGCTGCACTGAATTCAATAATTTCTTCAACTATTGGTGAAGAAG
>CAZIEC010000125.1:0-4006 GCA_964538145.1 uncultured archaeon | reverse complement strand
AATGGTGCTGGAAAAACGACAACCATTAAAATGATTGCCAAGTTATTGAGACCAACCTCTGGTAGAATTTTAGTAAGGACAAATTCAGGTGAATTGGAAGATCTTAGCAAGATATCTCGAACTTTAAGTAACATGGGCTTTTTAATAGATATTCCCGCGTTTTATAACATGACTGCTTATGATTTATTAAAATATTTTGCAAAATTACAAAATTATCCTCGTGATAAAATAGAAAGCAGGATTGATGAGTTATTAGAAAAATTTGATTTATCTGAATGGAAGCATGCAAATGTTAATAACTTCTCAAAAGGGATGACTCAAAAATTAGGACTAATACAAGCTTTAATACACGATCCTGAGATAATCATTCTTGATGAGCCTCAAACAGGGTTGGATCCTTTGGCAAGAATTAAAATACGGCAAATCTTAAAAGAATTAAAAGATCAGGGTAAGACCGTATTTGTTGCCTCTCATTTACTTTATGAAATCTCAGAAATTTGCGACAAAATAGCATTAATTAATCATGGAATGATTCTTGGTTTTGATACAGTTGAAAATCTGGAAAAATACATAAAAGTTAGAACTGTAAGCTGTCAAGTTCTAGAACCAATAGAGCCACAAGTTTTAGGGCCTTTAATTAAAAGAATGAATGCTTCCTTAGAACCTTATTTAGATAAAAATCTGGATAAAAAAATCTCAAAAATACCCATTAGGTTCAAACCAGATGAGCAGGCTTTTGAAATATATTATGATGGCAAAGAACAATCCTTAGCAGAGATTTTAAAAATCTTAGTCAATGAATTTGAAGCCGATTTTACCATTGTTTCTTTCTCGAAACCAAGAACATCACGTTTAGAAATGATATATGAACAAATTATTGGAAATGATGAAGAATCTTCAAATAAATTAAACAAGGTGAAAAAATGAATGTTAAAGAAGCATAATAGATTTATTCAGTTGTTTAAACCGATAATTAATACCATTTTCATTGAAATAAAAAAACAAAAAAAGAAATTCATATTTTTCATTATAATTTCAATATTAGTCTCTTTACTTCAATCATACATATTACCTACGTTAATTCCATTTCAACTCTTATCGAACACGCAGGCTGAATACTTTCAAAATGGTTTAAGTTTCATTAATTTAATCGCATTGTTTGCAGCTTGCTTGTTTTTTTCGGGAATAATTTGCTCAGAATTCAGTAAGAAAACGGGGTTTATTATCTTTCCAAAAATAAATAAATATAAATTGATAATTGGAAAATATCTTGGAAATCTCATTTTAATTTCAATTATCATTTTATCATACTACCTTGTACTTGCTTTATTTGGCGTGTATTATTATGGATGGCAGTTTAACATTAGATTTATCCAATCTTTTTTAATTGCTTTACTATATGTAATTGCTTTAAGTAGTTTCGTCACATTTTTTAGCTCTTTTATGTCAAGCGTTAATATGACTATAATAACAACGGTATTAATCCTATTTATTGGATTTAATATCGCCGATAGCATAGTAACATTAGTAGGTTCTGGAAATATTGAACCTCTTTATTCTTTATCCTACCTTGGCAATTTAATTTCCTATATTTTAGAAGATCCTTTTCCGGATCCCCGATATATAGAAATAACCATAAGAGGATTCACGATTGGTACTTGGCTTACTCCAACTGTTCAAATCGGTATTACAATGCTTGTAATCTTTATTATTGTCTATCTCCTGCTAGCATCGTTATTATTCAAGAGGAGGCAATTATGATAAATGTAAAAATTAGAATTGAGAGATGAAAAATAAAGTGAAATTAAAAACTAAAAAAAATTGTGTAAAAAAAGGATTTCATGCAAGTTTAGAAATTTTAATTATATTTTCTTTACTTGTAACACCTGCAACTGCTAGTCCAACTAATTTTCAATTAGCATTGACAAAAGGTACTTACTTTACCAAGGTAATTTTATTTAATAACACGGAATGGGAGGCGACTATAGGGAATTCTACTTCTCCCGTAGATTGGTTCGGCGGAGAAGCGAATATTACTGGAGCAATGAGTAAATTTACTTTGAAAGGGTATGTTGATATCAGCTGGAAAGCTTATGATATTATTAGTACCATCGTCTTAGAACCTAAAGATATTCCAAATCTAATCGCTTTATCTCAATATGGATATAATGAAACAGAGATTAACAACAAGCTCCCTATTACAATTAATCTGTGGTATGGATTGATGGCAAAATGGGAATTTTCAATTAATGATTTCAATAATACACCAGATAATGCATATGCACAAGTATTTGTCTTGAAAAACCCTGAGCAATATGGTGAAATAGTTTCTATATACAATGATTTCGTCACGCTTGTTAAAAATGATTCTTCTGTACCAATTTTCTTAAAAACAGCTTTCTCTAAAATTACTGGAGAAGATTTATTATGGAAAATTGCATTGAACGGCTTTGCTACTGCAAATCCAATTGGTAATTACATCAATGCTGTCATAAATGGTTTAAATTGTACTAATGTTACAAGCTCATTTAATAAGCTAATATTTCAATTTAAGCAACCAGCAAATTATTCGGTGGAATTCATTTATAATGAGAGAGGGTTAATGACTTCTTTAGAAATTAAAAGTGAGATTGGACAAATCATTTATAAGATCATTGAAATTGATCAATCTTGGATCTTTTACCTCTTATTGTCCTTATTTTTAGGAATACCCCTGATTGGACTTACCTTTTACTTGTTAATTAGCAGAAAGAGAAGGAAAAAGCGCTAAATCTATTTATTTTTTTAATTATTTTAAATTAATCATTAATTTATTTAAAGGCAATCTATAGAATTCCAAGAAAATTAGATACATCGGATGATTTTGGGATGTCTACTCCGAAATATGTTTCTATTACTTCATATAAATACTCAAGATAAGGCATTTGAATTTTTAAACCATGTTTTTCTTCTATTAATTTAATAACATCCTTAGAAAAGAGTTCTTTTCCTTGATTTAATGATTTAATATAATCCATGATTGTTTTAGAGAGATTGTATATGCGATTTACTTCATTTTTCATTAAGATAGCACTTGAAGTGGGCTCAATTTCGTTTAAAAATGCTTGAACAATGGTTTTTTCAACATTTAGCTTTTTTGGATTTATTAATTTTTGATCATCCTTAATGATTTTATTACCCTCGAAGGCAAAATGATCTCCGAATTCCTTACTCGAATAATCTTGTTTTGGTACAAGATGAAGATCAATTTCAAAAGAATTCTCGAAAATATATTTGAAGAAGTTAACGAGATGTTTTTTCAAAAAATTTTCATCTGATAGGATAACGATTTTCTTCTTGTATATCATTGCTCTCAAGATATATGCTAATAATGTGCCTGTGAAATTCATTTTAATTAAATTTACATCGAATTCAGGTTTTTCGATTGCTATTTCCGCTTGGACTTGTACTTGCGAAACTTGTTGTGGAAGCTCGACCAAAAAATCAGCCGTAAAAGTATCTCTTACAACAAGATTCTTGTCCACGTAAGCAACAAACGAATGATCGCAAATAATTCCATCTGCTACATTTACTGCATATAATCCTCTCGTAGTATTCCTTACTTTTTCTTCTGAAACCTCAATCTTGCCTCTTTTTGAACAAATAGGGCATCGCAATTCCAGTTTAGTCATATCTCTTTAGGTTTATCTTAATATTTATTATATTAATATTTATGATTAATTTAGAATAAATATCCTATTTAAATTTTTAGCAATAAACTCTTACATTTAAAGAAAGAATTAAAGAGTTTGTTTAAACCAAAAGCAAATCAAGGTATTATTTTTAACTATTAGATGAATATTAATGAATTTTAATATCGTCTTATTCTTGCATACTTCTTTTCAATATAATTAGCAATTAATAAAGCCATTATAGCACCAAAATCTTCAGCAATAATGAATGAGAATTGATAATCTAAAAACATGAGCGACACGTAAAAAGATGCGAAGAAAAATGGAGTAAACAC
>CAZIEC010000124.1:5963-7596 GCA_964538145.1 uncultured archaeon | reverse complement strand
TATCAGCCCTTCTTTTATACTTTCATTAATTATACAAGCGATAGCAATCAAATGGCAATATCTAAAGATGGAAAATATCTAGCAATTTCAGAATATCATTTACATTCTGATAGTGCTAATGCTTACCTTTTTAAAACAGACCAAGCTCAAATCCCCATAACCAATGACCCAATATATACCTACACGCTAAAGCCTGTTGATTTCGGTTGGCGTAGCTTAGCTCTTTCTGGTGATGGTTCGATATTAGTTTTAGGCTCCGATCAAAATAACAGGACGCTTTATTGCATTAATACTACATCTGGAGATGTAATTTGGAAGTATGAAAAAAAGTCTACTTCTAACTGGGATGAGATTGCTGTTTCTGAGGATGGTTCCCAAATATTTGTTGGAGGAAACGGAATAGTTTACGCTTTTAAAAAGGATAATAATCAAACGCTTTGGATCTACAATGCATCTACAATTATAAGCCCAATTTTTAGCCAGTTTAGAGGTATCGCTTTATCTGAAGATGCTGATTATCTCGCAGTCATATTATATGACGTGACGGAATCTTATTTATTTTTACTAAATAAAACGAATGGATTCTTGTTTTGGTCTTATACTTTCAGCGAACCTATTGGTTCTGTTGATATTTCTAGAGATGGTGAAATAATAGCTGTTGGAGGCTACAATGGCGTATTATATGTTTTTAATAAAAATAGTAATAGCACGTTATTTACTTGGACTACATCTGAATTAATCTCCGACGTTAGTATAACTCCCGATGGAAATTATATTGCTGCAGGTTCTTATAGCAATCAATTAAGAGTTTTCACGAAATCTGGGACTGCAATATTAGAAAAAACTCTAAATGATAAAATAACCACAGTTGACATTTCCTCTGATGGAAAATGGTTGATCGCAGGAACGATATTAGGAGATTTATATCTCTATGAAGTAAATCCTGAAGGTTCAGATGATTTATTGTTAGATTTATTCATTGATAATTGTAGGATAAATGCTGCCATATTTGGAGGAACTGCGAGCATTTTTGGATTCTTAACAGAAAATGGTATTGCCATGATATATCAAGAGCAACCCACCATTATCAGTTCAACGATTCTTTCAGAAATAATGCCTTTTATCGCCATGGGATTCGGTTTATCCACTCTGGGGTTGGCAATAGCATTAGGAATAGCAATCGCTAAGGGAAAGAAAAGAGAAAATGGAAAAAAAGACCCAAAGTAAATAATTCAAATTTTTTTTATTATCTTTAATTTTTTCTCATTTTTTTAACGATGAATGAAAGAAATTAATGAAATAATTCTTAAATAATCATTCAGCTTGTTTTAGTAAAATTAATAAATTGTTCATGAAAGTTCAAAATAATCCGTGTAAATGAGTTAAAAATTTAACATGATCTATAAAATAGCTAAAAAAAGCACGGTCCTAAATCAAAAACAGGAACATTTACTCTTTCTTTTAATTTTCTTAAAAATTCAACTTTATCAAAACGCCAGCCGTAAGGTGTTATTGGGTTTATTGTAATTGCTATTATCTTAATGGGACGAATAACATTAATTTTACCACCTTTTTTCAAGAATTTCTTGAATTCAAGCTCAGACAAAAATAATTTAGTGCTATCTGGCACCAA
>CAZIEC010000124.1:3913-5863 GCA_964538145.1 uncultured archaeon | reverse complement strand
ACATTTTTAGATAATCCTATGATAGAAATTACCTTATAACCCCTTAAAATCTTAATTAATTCTTTTATACTATTAATCTTTATTTTCTCCTCTTTTTTTTGAAATACCATCCCAAGAAACTCTTACATATGTTTAGAGCGTAATCAACTTCAAAATGTGCCATTAAAGAGCCCATATATGAATAAAGTTTATTAAAGGAACTTTTTAATTCAGGATCGCCATTTATTTTTGATTCTTTTATCGTAGGAAAACGTTCAAACAATTTAGGAATATCACTAATATAACGACCATTTATTGCATCAATATCTTCCTTTCGTTTTTCATATATTTCATTGAAATTTGGCCAATCATTTGAATTTTCACCTAAAATCGAAAGTATCGATTTTAGAATAAAAATGAAACTTTTTACTTCATAATTATAGGCTAATTCTCCAGATTCATCCCGAGCTAACACGTGATATTTCTTGGCAGTTTTGTAATAACCGATGGCAGCTTTTTCGTTGTTAGTTAACATGTAATCATTTTAATGTATTATTTTCAAGAATGGGTTGGATTTTTTATCTTAAAAATCTAATGTTCCATTTTTAAATTTAAGATTTCAAATTAGTTATTTTTTAATAATTTACTGATTAATAACACCTTAGATTATTTATTAAACTTTATTTACACTTTTTTTACATATAAAAAAGGATCCTAATTATTAAGAAAATTAAAAATAGATTTGAACTGGTAATAAAAATTGTTCGAACAAGAAGAACCAATTGTCTACTTCAAATCATCTGAGAGCATGGATGAAATTAAAGACAATTCAATTCAACTTATTATTACCTCCCCCCCATATGGGAGAATAAAGGATTATGGGTCAAATGATCAAATTGGATACTTAGACTCATTTAGCGAATATTTTAAGAGATTAAAACGTGTTTGGAGCGAGTGTTTTCGGGTACTTGAACCACAATGTCGTGTAGTTATTAATGTAGGAGATCAGTACCTGCGAACTTCGCAATACGGACGATATAGAATTCTATCCATTGCCAGTAGAATTATAAATGATTGCATTGATATTGGATTCGATTATTTAGGAGATATCATTTGGCAAAAAGTCAGCACTACGAACACGACTGGCGGTTGTTCCTTAATGGGCTCAATATATTATCCTAGAAATGGTTTATTGACTTATGATTATGAACACATCTTAATTTTCAAAAAATATAGGGGTAGAGAAAGTAAAGTAGATTTACGTGTAAAAGAATTGTCGAAAATCTCTCTAAGTGAATGGAAGAAGTGGTACGTGGGACATTGGAGATTCCCCGGTATTGTTCAAAAAGAACATTTAGCGATGTTTCCTGACGAATTGCCCTATAGGTTAATACGAATGTTTTCTTTTATTGGAGATACAGTGTTAGATCCATTTATAGGCTCAGGAACAACTTTAAAGGTCGCTAAAGCATTATTTCGAAAGGGGATTGGTTATGAAGTTAATAAATCATTTAAAAATATAATAATGAATAAGATAAAACAAGCAAAAATAGGAACATTCAAGGATTTTCAATATTTAATGTATGAAATTTTTCAAAAATCAAAAAAAGAAAATTTTTCTATAAATTTTGAGGGCCAAAAGCGAAAAGGAATCATTATATTAAAAAATGAGAAGAATAAAGAAATAATTCTGGATTATCTTCTACTGGATGATATAAACTTTCAGAAGGAAGTGGTCATGAAAGAGTTAAAATCTAAACTTGAAGAAAATTCAGTAAAATCCTACATGCATGAGAAAGGACAATGGAAAAGTTATGAAAATTATGTACTGATTATCAATTCAAAATTTTCTAATAATCCAGAATTTAATACTTTAGTAGATGATTTCATGACAAATTTAAACAAATCGAACAAATTTCAAGCCATTTCATATGACCAAATTATTTCTGATGATTTCAAGATTTTGGAACT
>CAZIEC010000124.1:0-3813 GCA_964538145.1 uncultured archaeon | reverse complement strand
GGACAAGCAGTTGCTAAACTTTTTGATGAATTGGGGGCTAATCTTGTCTTATCCGATATTAATGAAAAAGGTATAGCGGATTTGTCGAATCAATTATCAAGAAAACCAATTTTCATTAAATGTGATGTAACCAATTTGGAACAAGTAAAAAACTTGTATGATAAAACTCTCGAAAAGTTCGGTAGAATAGATTTTCTAATAAACACTGTTGGAATCATCATTCCAGCAGCTTTCGAGGATACTACTTATGAGGATATTGAAAAACAAGTTAGAATTAACCTTTTTGGCACTATTCATTTAGAAAAGGAAATAATACCCATAATGAAAAAACAAGGAAAGGGGCATATCATCACGATTTCCTCTTTAGCTGGCATTGTTCCGGAAACTTATAGTTCAATATATTCAGCAACTAAATTTGCCTTAAGGGGCCTCAATTTCACGTTAAATATAGAACTTGCCAAGCAAGGAATCATTGTTTCTACAATCTTTCCGGACTCCGTGGATACTCCAATGCTTAGATACGAAGCAGCACATGGAGGTTCGCCAATCTCTTTCATTCACGAACCAATTCCACCTGAAAAAGTAGCAAAAGCAATACTTAAAGCAGTATTAAAAGAAAAAATGGAGGTTTGCGTTCCCAGATCAGAAGGAATGTTATCGAAGTTTGCAATGTGCTTTCCAAAACTCATACAATGGATGTGGCCTAAATATGAAATTAAAGGAGAAGCTAAAAAACAAGAATATGCCAAAAAAGCAGAAGATAAATGAGATTTTTTTATTAAAATAAAATAAAATAAAATAAAAAATTCAGCTTTATTATAAACAAGTGTTTATTCTATCAAGATCTACTATATCAGAAATACCATATCTGGAAAATCTGTCTCTGAGTCCATCAGAACCGTATTTAATAGCAAATTTTATTTCTTCATTATACAATGGGATCATCTGTAGGAATACAACTAATTTTTTATCATTTACTTTCCACATATAGAATGATTCTGGCAGTCTTAAAGGAAAAGTGAAATACCATCCCCCCAATTTTGTATTTTTTGCAAATGGTTCAAATTGATCATCAAAACCTCCCATTGTATGTCCATTCCAAATCCATTGATTGTTATCATAAACATAATTAATAACTGAATGTAATTCCATAACTGGCCAGGCATGCTCAATGCTTTCCATTTTTTCAAAAATATTCGGTAAGTGCCAGTCAGGAGGAAGTAATATAACCAATTCTGCATATTTACAGGAAACAAACTCTAACTTTTTTTTTGGTAGGATTGAAAAATCTATACCCCATGTTTTCCAAGCATCTTTTGGCGCGTTCATTGGCTTTCTACTCAAACCATGTGTAATCAATAATGAATAATTTCTCTTTTTACTTGGAGGAACAACGTATACATCAATGGGAACAGTAAAATTGCTGGGACTGTGATAAACAGTTTTTATTTCCCCAAAATGACTTTTTATATGAGCTAAAATTGGGCCTGAATGATCTTTTTCTTTCCCATTTTGACTTTTAACTTTTGTAGATGTTTTTTCCGGCATGCTTGGAGAAATTACATCAAGAGAATCGGTCTTAAGCACCCATTCATAATTAGATGGTTTTGGATTTTTAAAATCTCCGTCCTTTGGCAAATATATTATCTCTCTAAGGGATTTAATTTTAAAAGGGGCATTTGAGTCTGAACTAAAAGTAGATAAAAATGATTTTTTACGGTTTTCTAAGCTTAGATAGCAATAAGATTGCTCTAAAGGTAATGGTGTTGGAGCATAGCCTAAACAATGAATTAGATTGAGCAATAAATGCTTTCTTATAGGCTCGATATTAAACTTATGGCACAGATGATAATAAATAATTCCAGAGATAATTGAAATAAATTTTAAAATGTCAAGGCTTTCTTGAATGAAATATAAAATCGTACTTTTTTTGTAATTTTTTTTGGTTTCTTCATAATTTTGTATGCATTCATTTAACTTAATCAAGATATCTAAAAACCCATCTTGAATGGAAAAGAGGTTTTTATATTTTTTCTTGATCTTCATGCCTTTTTTTCTTAAAGAATCCCTTTGTTGGTAATATTGTGATAATAAATGTTGAAAATCTTGGTCATGAAATTTACTGGTTTGTGAAATTCTCGATAGAGAATTCAATTTTGATTCATATTCTTCAACTTTATCGTACATTGAAATCGAATTAAAGAACTTAATTAAGGTTTTAATGGTAGGAATGAATTTTGAACCTTTTTTATAGGCTTTTTCATGAAGTGAAATTGACTCTTTAAGATCTATTTCCTTCATTAATTTTGCGGTTATTAGTTCTTTAGCAACTTCAATAGTCAAGTCATTGAGTCCATGCAATTTATCGGCTCTTTTTATGAGCGCTTTTCTTGCTCCCCTAACTTTAATTTGATATGATAAGAGATAATAAAAAAATTCCAAATCCATGCTAAGGAAAATGTAATCAATAAATTTGGGCCATTTAATATCTTTAAAAAATTCCATTTCAATGTTCTTTCCCTTATTAAGACGTGTAAAAAAAAATTTTAGCGGAATTGTGAACTTTATTAAGTCTGAAAACCCATCTAACATAATTTTGTTCATTTAAATCAGCTAACATAGTCTAATTTTTTATACATTATTCATGTTTTAAAACTTAGATTAGATTTTTAAGTATCTGAATTAAATTTTTTCTACCTGGATTTTTTTTAATAATGATATAACAAAAATATGGGATTTTTTGATTAAAAAATATTATCTTTTTTTATTATGAAAAATTTCAAAATCTGTAAAATTCTATTATTATCTTTAAATATTAACATTTTTCTTTCTTAAGAGGTTTAAAATACTTTTAAAGAGATTAATTTTTATTTTATAATACAATTATTAATTCTTCATGAGTAAAAAAGGTAAAATTGCTGCTTAAAATCATTTGAAATGCAAATTTATATAAATTGAATTATATTTCTGACTAATACTTTGGAATAATTACAATAGCTTAACGTAATTATATCCTAGATAAATTCTCTCAATAAAAAATTTAAAATCTGTAATGAAGAATAGTTTTAAGGAAAGTATATCGAAATTTATAAAATTATTAGAACTATCAATAAAGAATCAAAGATAAATTTTTTGTTGTAATTAAAACATATTTATTGCCTAAATGAAATTCTATTTAGTTAATTTTCTTCTTCTAGCACCCCTTTCTAAATCTTCTGGCTCGATCATCATTTTTTGTCCACTTAATAAAGCTGCTACGCCAATTTGTTTTTCAGTAATTTCACAGCGACATCCCGGTTCGTAATCTTTTGGTTCTTCATAAGTTGTTATGACGCCCTCAAAATTTCTTAAGACTACACGATGATTTCCTTGAGAAATAGTGTAATCAGGCATTACTGGAATTTTACCACCACCTCCTGGAGCATCCACGACGAATGTGGGCACGCATAACCCCGATGTATGTCCTCTAAGGCCTTCAATTATTTCAATGCCTTGAGCCACACTTGTCCTGAAATGAGAGAGCCCTACTGACAAATCGCATTGATACAAGTAATATGGCCGAACTCTTATTTTAACCAATTCATGTACGAGTTTTTTCATTACATGAATGCAATCGTTAATTCCCCTTAAAAGAACGGATTGGTTTCCAAGAGGGATGCCCGCATCTGCTAATCTTGCACAAGCCCGCGTTGAATCTTCCGTGATTTCATCTGGATGATTAAAATGCGTGTTAAACCAAATTGGATGGTATTGTTTAAGCATTTCACATAATTCTGGTGTGATTCTTTGGGGTAATACTACTGGAGTTCTCGA
>CAZIEC010000123.1:5403-7658 GCA_964538145.1 uncultured archaeon | reverse complement strand
CCAAACAATAAAATTTGAATTAAGAGATGATGGAATAGGAATATTATCGTTAAATCGTCCAGAAAAGCTAAATGCGATATCATTTCAAATGGAAGAAGAACTACACGATGTTTTCGATAATTTAATGAATAATTTGGATTGTAGAGTTTTAATTTTATGTGGAGAAGGGAGGGCTTTTTGCTCAGGAACGGACTTACAAGAAGGACAGGTATTAAATTCAAAAAAAATACAAGAAGAATATAAGAAATATTTTTATTTAAACGTTCCAGAACCCATAAAAAGGAAGATTTACCATCAATGGTACATAACTCAAATTTATATAAAAATGCGCCGAATAAGCCAGCCTATTATAGCAATTGTGCACGGTGCCGCTGCTGGAGGCGGTTTTGGTCTGGCTTTAGCGTCTGATATCCGCTATTGTACTAAAGATGCTAAATTCATAAATGCATCCATTAACATAGGTTTGACTGGTGCAGATACTGGAGGAAGTTATTTTTTACCAAGATTAATTGGCATGTCCCGTGCTGCAGAAATTTTATATACAGGAAGAGTTATTGACGGGTTAGAAGCTGAAAAAATAGGTTTAGTTCTTAAAGCCACTGACAATGAAGTATTATTGGAAACAGCAATTGAAAAGGCAAGAGAATTACTCAGAAAAAGTCCATTGGGTTTACGATTAACCAAGAAGGCCATTAATTTGTCAATGGATTCTCCAAGCTTAGAAACGATGGTACAATTTGAAAATAGTTCAATGGTTCTTTCTTTTAGTTCAAAAGATGTAAATGAAGCATCAGCAGCATTTTTTCAAAAAAAGGAACCAAAATACCCACTCCGTTAAATAAATCATTTTTTTTTGATTTTTTTATTGAGAACTTCTTAATTAATTTTTTTCGCTTAAAATTATTGAGTAATATAAAGTTTTCAATTAAAATTTCATTTGAAATTTAAAAGTTCTTGAATTTTAATTCTATTTCGCGATAAATATAATATACAAGATTTCATTATAATAATTAATAGATAATTTAATTGAGATTATTGTTAAAATGTTCATAGATTTTTTTTATTACTTGAGAGAGCGCCTTCCAGTTTCTATTACTGAATTTTTAACTTTATTGGATGCATTAGATAAAGGCTTAATCAGAAATATGGTAGATTTTTATTATATTTCAAAAGCCATTTTGTGTAAAAATGAACATCAATTCGACATTTTCGATATAGCTTTTGCTAATTTCTTTAAAGATGCCGCTTTAAAGTTTCCAGATGAGATTAAACAACAAGTATGGGACTGGTTGGAAAAAAAGATTGACCTTTCAGAATTACCACAAGAATATCTCGATTATATAAATGAATATTTTGATTTAGAAGAATTACAGAAAAGTTTTGAAGAATTATTAAAGAAGCAAGATGAAGAGCATAATTTTGGTCATCATTGGATTGGTACGCAAGGTTTCTCAAGATTTGGTCATTCCGGAAAAAATCCAATGGGAATGAAGGTAGGAGGTTCAGCTGGCCTTAGGATGGCAATTCAGATTGCAAAAAAGAGAATTTTTCAAGATTATAGGAAAGATATTGTTTTAGATACTCGCCAAATTAAAGTTGCTCTTAAGAGGCTTCGTAAATTAGAAGAAATAGGAAAGAGAGATGAATTGAATATTGATAAAACGATTGATATTACTGCTAAAAATGGGGGAGATATCGAATTAGTTTTTGAAAAGCGAAGAAAAAATAACGTTAAACTAATATTATTAATGGATGTAGGGGGATCGATGACACCATATGCCCACTTAGTTAATCTATTATTTTCTGCAGCAAATAATATGTCTCACTGGAAAGATTTCAAGTATTATTATTTTCATAATTGCATTTATGAAATGCTCTATTTTAATGCAAAAAGATTACCAGAAGAAGCCATAGAATTTGATGAATTCTTGAAAAAATATGATAAATCCTACAAGGTTGTTATTGTTGGAGATGCGGCAATGGCTAGCTGGGAACTGACTGAAAAATATGGGTCCATTTATTATTATCATCGCAATGAACTGCCTGGCATATATTATATAAAACAATTGGCATTACATTTCAAAAATAATATCGTATGGCTAAATCCAGAATTGATTCGTCCAGAATGGGCTCCTTGGACAAGAAAAGTCATATCAAGCATAATCCCGATGTTTGATTTAACCATAGAAGGCATTGAAAAAGCCATGGATTATCTCAGAAAAGGTGGTAAAGAGATGTACACCACTGTACAAATG
>CAZIEC010000123.1:2031-5303 GCA_964538145.1 uncultured archaeon | reverse complement strand
TTAATTGGAAATAATATTTTTTGAATAAATATTTATTAATCATAAACTTAATCTATTTAAAATGGGTTAATTTACCTTACTCGTTGATGATTGAAAGTAAATTTCTAAAGGTGATTTTTAATACCAGTTCAAAACTTCATGGAATTGTATAAGTATTTACCTAAAACTAATTGTAAAAAATGTGGAAAACCAACGTGCATGGCATTTGCTCTCGATTTACTGCAAGGAAAAGCAAAAATTGATGATTGTCCTCCCTTATTGCAACCTAAATACAAGAAGCAATACGAGCAATTAAAAGAATTATTAGGATCAGAAGAAGGAAAAGAAAAAGAATTAAGAATTAATGTGGATCCTGATTTATGTGATGGATGTGGCATTTGCGTGACCGTTTGCCCAGTAAACGCTCGTTATTGCCAACCTACTTTAAGTGGAAAAGCTCCAGATTATCCTCCAGATGATCATCAACTATTTCAAGTTAAAAAAGGAAAATGTGAACTATTAAGCATCCAACATTGCAGGCGTGTAGAAGCAGAGGGCAGGGAACGAGAATGCCGTGTTTGTGAAACCTATTGCCCTAGAGAAGCAATAAAAATTGAGTATGTATGATAATAAGATAAAGGGGAAAATATCATGAAAAGAGAAGTTTGTACAGGTTGTTCATTATTATGTGATGATATTATCGTGCGTAGTGATGGATTATTTATTGATGAAATATATGGGGCATGCTTGAAAGGAAAAGAGCATTTTGATCAAGTCATTTCTCCAAACAGAATCGTAAAACCAATGATTAGAAAGGAAGGAAAACTAATTTCAACTTCTTGGGATGAGGCTCTCAATAAAACTATTGAACTTATTAAGGAGTCTAAGGATCCTATTTTTTACGGTTTTTCTACAGTAACAAGTGAAGCGCAATTAAAAGGATTGGAATTGGCAAGAATAGCAAGTGGTTATATTGATTCTAATTCCTCTATTTGTCATGGACAAGTTCTTGATGTTGCTAAAAAAACAGGCATTTCATTAACAACGCTTTCTGAAATCATAAATAAGGCAGATTTAATAATATTGTGGGGTGCTAACGCTGCTGAATCAATTCCACGATTATTAGGAAAAATTGTTTTTTCTCGTGGTAAATTTAGAATGACTGGTCGTGAAATTAAAACTTTAATTATTATAGATCCGGTAAAGACGGCATCGTTTAATGTTATGGGTGTGAGAGATATAGCATTAAGAATAGAGCCTGGAAAAGATTTTGAATTAATTAAAATGTTAAAAGAAGAATGTTGTACAGAAAATAGCATTCCTGAAAAAGGAATTGCCGGAATTGATAAATCTGATTTAAAAAGGCTATTGGTTCAGCTCACTAATGCAGAGTATGGTGTAATAATCTTGGGTCAAGGAATTCTTCAAGCAAATCAAAAATTGAATGTAATTGAAGAATTATTGGAGTTAGTTGAAATGATCAATAATAAGCAGGAAAGAGGACGGATTTCTTTAATGACCATGGGTGGTCATAGCAACATGGTTGGATTTGACCAGATGACGCTCACGTTTTATGGAAAAAGAGGGGGCATCAAATTTGAAAATGGTAATCCAATTGATTCAGATGATAATATCATTTCTAAAATAACAAGAGATAATTTTGATTTAATGTTCGTTGTAGGTTCTGATCCAATCGCTCATTTTCCAAAAGCATTAAGCAGTAAAATAGCAAAAAAACCATTGATTGTAATTGATAATAAGAAATCTGCTACAACAATGGTGGCAGATGTAGTATTACCAAGTTCAATTACAGGAATTGAAAGTGGAGGTTTAATGTTTCGCTTGGATATGACTCCTATTAATGTTAAACCCATTATCAAGCCTCCAAGCAATGTTTTATCTGACCAAGAAATCCTGGAAAAATTAATAGAGAAATTTAAAGGAGGAGGTAAATAAAAATGGGATTTATTTTGAATACGATTAGAGATTTAAGCCATGATCAATTAAGAGAATTTGCATTAGGAGATGATTTATCGCTATTTGAAAACGTAGCAATTGCTTTTTTTAATCCTGATGATTTTAAAAGATTGGGACTTTCAGAAAATTCAAATGTAAAATTAAGTACTAAATATGGCGAAATAGTTGTTAAATGCAAGGCTAGTGAAACAATTCCTCCTAATACAATAACAATGCCTGTTTCTATATGGGCAAATCAAATTACTGGAACTGAAAATTCCACGCTTATTTACAAAAATATTTCTGTATTTGTAGAAAAGACAAATGAATCCGTTTTAACTCTTGATCAAATATTAAATAAGTTGAAAGAAGGAGGGAAATAATAAATGAATAAATTAATCATTAAAAATGGTTTAGTCTTCGATCCAATTAACGGCATAGAGGGAGAGAACAAGGATATTTTAATCGAAAATGGAAAAATTGTTGAAAATTTTTCTAATCAAAATGATATTGAAACTATTGACGCTTCAAACAAGACAGTAATTCCGGCAGGAATCGATATGCATTCGCATTTTTTATCTCAACAAGCAAGCTGGATTAGATTACTCGGAAATGGAAGAGAAGAATTCAAATCTTTTTGGAATAATTGGACCCTAAAATCGATTGTTGAGCAATATATAAAACAAGGATATACTCTTGTTATTGATGCAAATGTCTTTCCAATGAATGCTAATCAGGCAGTTTTTAATTTTAAACACTTACCTGTTTTAGATGCTGGATTTTTATTGAATATAAGTAATTTATGGACTTTAGAGTTAGAATTTCAGAGAGGCATGATTGAAGAAGCAACAATTTTTCTGTCCGACTTATTGGAAAGAACAAAAGCTTTTGGTTTTAAAGTTTATAATCCTTTTGAATGTGAAAATTGGAATTATCGAAAATTAAGAAATAGCGTTGAAGAAAAGGGTAGACTTTATAATTTCGCTCCTATTGAAATATACAAGCGTGTGACCGAATATACAGAATATTTAGGTTTACCTCATTCTACTCATGCTCACATTGAGGGGTATGAAAGTGAACTTGGAAAAGACAATTTATTAAGAGTTTTAAATGAAATTAATTCCGTGGATATAAGCAATTTGCGAAATAATAAGGTTGAAATCACGAGATCCCAGATATTTCACGTCGCTCATGCCGCCTCTTATGCTATTGATGGTAATAATATTGATTTAATAGATTTTTATAATAAAAACAAGAATTTTGATTTGGATTTGGGTTTCCTTAGTTTTGATCCTATCAATCCTTTACTGACAAGTGATAGACGATTGATCATCTCT
>CAZIEC010000123.1:0-1931 GCA_964538145.1 uncultured archaeon | reverse complement strand
TGGCTATTGAGTAATTCTGTTAGACAATCATTCATTAATGAAATCCCAGCAGAAATACATAGTGATCTGAAAATAAATCAAGAGGAAAAAACATTAACTTTCAATGAATTTATAATATTATCAAGAGCAAGTCCAGCTAAATCCTTGGGTATTGATAAAATTAAAGGAAATTTAGGACCTGGTGCGGATGGGGATATAAATATTCTTGATATCGATTTTAATAAAATAGATCCAGAGAAAGATCATGAAGCTGTGGAAAAGGCTCTTTCTAACATTGAATATGTCATAAAAGGTGGAAAAATCGTGAAACAAAAAGATAAAATCAACCTTGAACACAAAGGAAAATTATTTTGGACGAGTGGTAATATTGACTCAGACAAAAAGGAATCAATAATGAGGAAAAAGAGAGAATTTTACAACAAGTTTTATTCAATTTTTTATGATACGCTTAACGTGTCTATTGAGAATGATAGACTTCGAAAAGTCTAAAATTCCTCTTATTATAAATTTTTTTTTAACATCCTTTCTTTTTTATATATAAAATTCATGACATCCAAGGTGTTTTTAATTTGAGTTCAAAAAAATTAAAAATCGCAGCTATTTTTGCCCATCCTGATGATTTAACATTCATGTGTGCTGGAACATTGGCAAGATGGGCAAATGAAGGGCACGACATTAGCGCTATATGCGTTACTAATGGAGAAGTAGGTACTTTTAGGAGAGATATGACTAAAGAAGATGTTGCTAAAAAGAGAAGGCAAGAATTACTGAATGCTAATAAAATTTTAGGAATTAAAGAAACCATATTTTTAGGATATCCTGATGCTGGATTCATAAACGGAGCAGAGTTACGTGAGAAATTGGTGTATTACGTGAGAAAATTAAAGGCAGATAGAGTCATTACTTTTGATCCTTGGGCAAAATATGAGATACATCCAGATCATGTTATTGTAGGAAGAATGGCAGCAGAAGCTGGAGCTTTTGCGGCATTTCCTTTATTATACGAACATCAATTTGATGAAGATGGCATTGAACCTTATGAATGTTCAGAAGTATGGTTTATGGGGTTTTTAGGCCATGCTCCTAATTGTTTTGTTGATATTTCTTCCACTCTTGAATTGAAGGTTAAAGCTGCTTTAGAATTTGAAGCAACATTGGAATTATTGGCCCAATTATTTTCTCAAAATATCGATCCTGCAAATGTAACTGAAAAACAATTGAAAAAACTCTCCAGACAAGCAAATAATTTGTTAAAATCAATTGCTAGTGTAATGGGGAAGAAAGTTGGATTAAGCGCAGCAGAAATGTTTTATGTTCAAAGAACACTCCCAGGACATTTTGATAATTTTCAAGAAATGGTTTCTGAAATGTTAGGAAATCCTCCTGCCCCTCCAAAAATTATATAAAGTTAATTTTTTTATTTTTTTAATGAGATATCATTTATGGAATCTTCTTTTAACAAAGAAGAGGTATTAACATTTATTGACCACATGTTTTTATTGTAAAAAGGAAATTAAGGAAATACCTTATCGATGTAAGTATTGTGGAATGCTATTTTGCACTCTTCACAGAATTCCTGAAAATCATTCTTGTGAATACGATTTAAGAAAAAAAGAAGAATCAGACCAAGAATTAAATTTAAAAATAAAGTATTTAAAAACTAATTTTTTAGAAGATGTGAAAATTTCCATTACAAGAGTAATTGATCTTTTAGAGGAGAATTCCATTAGTGAAACGCTTGCCATTGATTTATTAGAACATTTTCTCATCGAGAGCCAAGATATCGAAGATAAAATAAATATAATTATTGGATTTGGATTATTGAATTCTAAAAATCATAGGATATATGATATTTTAGAAAATTTCTTTTTAGATGAAAAGGATCATCAAGTTAAACGTGTCATCATGAAAGTTTTAGATAATTTATTTCC
>CAZIEC010000122.1:0-7737 GCA_964538145.1 uncultured archaeon | reverse complement strand
GAACATACCAATTATATCTTTCTGCATTTTTTTTAGCAAAAATGATTAGTAAAATTCCATAAGTGATAAAAAAAGGCACGCTCGTCACTAATCCTAATAAAATATAGTATAAGGTCATTATGTTAAGTTCATTCAAATAAGTAGGTGTTCCGCTTATTACCGGATAAGCTAAGGGTACTATTGAGATGACAATATTTATTAGAGCAATATTTTTTAAAATCCGAGAAGAATCAAGATCTTCTTGCTGTTTTCCTGCTTTGAAAATGAAATAGTTAATGACAACATTGAATAACGCTATTACTATTCTAGGCAATGCATAAGCATAAAAATAAAACGGATCAACATAATGCATGTATGAAAACGTAATTCCCATCTTATTCCCTCAGTTGAGATTATTAATTTTCTTATGAAGATGTTGCATGATAAAAAAGTTAACATGCTCCTTTAAATGTTAACAAATTTTCTTCTTTTCTTAAAACAATTTTATCCTCCAAAATAATCAATAAATATTTTGAAAGCAATTAATCAGTAAGTTAAAAATCAAATTGATAGTATCACAACAATCTTTTAAAAAAAAACTTTGTTAAAAAAAATTTATGAATTAATTGAATCGATTTATAATATTGCTCTAAGTGCCGGAGAAATCAACAAAACATTTATAAGATAAATCGCAATGACGGCGATTATATAAACAATTCCTGCATTTCTGAGGTTATTTTCTTTAAATTTTAATCCGTGTGCCAATAAAAGCAAAAATCCTATAATTGATCCATAACTACTTATTATTCCTAATATAGTCGTTAAGATGAGAAATGTACTAGAGACTCCTATTGTAAAATTGATAATATTCATTAGAAAGCCATTTAAATTAGCTATATCGGCTAAATAGGCAATAGCTAATGAAAAAGCGGTGCCAAAAATATACCAATTATACTTTTCTTTATTCCTTTTAGCAAAAAGATATATCAAAATGCCATAAGTAATGAAAAAAGGGACACTAGTTACCAAGCCTTGCAATATATAGAATAGAACCATTGATATAAATTCCACATCATTAACAGGAGTGTCATCCATTAATGGAAGAGCTAAGGGTATTACAGATATTACTATGTTTATGATACCGATGTTTTTTTAGCAATCGGGAAGATTCATTATCATCTACTCGTCGGGTTCCCGCTTTATAAATAAAAAAATTCATTATAAATGAAAAAAATGCAGAAATTAATCTCGGTAACCCAAAAGCAAGAAATAATAATGGATCAATATAATGAATATATGTATAGGTTAGAGCCATCTAACACATCTTGTTTTTTATCGATTAAATGGAATTTGAATATAAAAAAAAATTTATCCTTTTCTTTTAAATTTTTTTAAGATTTGAAAAAAATCAGGTTAGAAAATAATCCTTATCTTTATATTGAAAAAAATATTAAGAATTCTTTCAATTATATACAACGAATTAATTAATTTAGCATGGAAGATTAATCGTTTTTTAGAATATAAATTCATGAGATATATTGGTAAGTAATTCAAAATTAAATGCTGAATTTTTAATTCGTTATAAATAATTTACAATAACTTAAATTAGAACGATTTAAATAAATTAAATGTAAAATAAAAAATAATAAATAATTACAAATAAAAATTTATTACATTCCTCTAAATTTAACCCCTAAAATTAGCAATAACCAAGATAAAAATACTGAACCTAATCCGAGCATGCCATATACTTGTTCAGAAGTATATGTACCGAAAGTAAGCGCTGGAAGTGTTATTGATAAGCCGAATAAAGAATAGTATATCAAGAAAATTCCTAAAGCCAAAAATAGGAATGAAAAAAATATAGTTGCTTTTTTTGGTGGACTATACGACATGAATAGACACTTAATTTAAATTTAATGTATTGATGAAAAATAATTGATTAAATGGTATATAAAGATTGACATTAAAAAATATAAAAACTCTTAACCATATAAAACATTCAAAATTAGTATATGGGTCATTGTTGTAATTTAACGCCATTTATAAAATCCTTTCCCAGATTTAATTCCTAGCTCTCCCTTCTCTATCATTTTTTTAAGTTCTTCTGGGGGCTTTTCATCTGGATCTCCACTCTCTTTATAATATGACATCTCGATGTCATAAACCACGTCCAATCCAACGCCATCCATCATTTGAAAGGGCCCCATGTTCATTCCAGTGAAGATTCTCCATGCTTTATCTACAGTTTCGATATCAGCATGTCCTCCTGCCCAAATCTTCAAGCATTCTTTCTTTACAGCCCTCCATATGCGATTGAATACAAATCCTAAGCATTCTTTTTTGACGATTAACGGCTCACATTCAATACTCTTGATCCATTTTATTCCAGCATTAAAAGTTTCCTCGCTCGTTTGCGTGCCTTTCATTATGTCTGCCATTGGTCTAACTGGAATTGGAGCATAAAAATGAATGTTCAGGATTTTATCCTTTCTTTCTACTGCATTTTCTATTTTCGATACAGGAATTGAAGAACTATTAGTCGCTATTATTGCGTGTTTTGGTGCCATTTTATCGATCTTACTGAAAATCTCTTTTTTTAGCTCCAATCTTTCTGGTATAGCTTCAATTATTAAATCAGCATCTATTAAGGCATCTTCTAGTTTTTCAAAGAAAAATATATTTTGTAAAAATTCGGGATTCTTACGTTTTAATACCCTTCTTACTGATTTTTCTGTTTTTTTTAAATTTTCTTGATCAATATCGTGAACTTTTACCACATAACCGTGAATGGCAGTTCTGGCGGCAATTTGTTCTCCCATGAATCCTGCCCCAACAATTGAAACGGTTTTTATATTCATGACCAAGCTAAATCCACCTTTTCTAAAATTATCTTTTTTTATATCACTTTATTAATTTAAGATTTATTTTAACATGTACTTAAATGTTTATTCAAACCAAGATCTTTTTTAAAGCAGATATGAAGTAATCATTTTCTTCACGTGTTCCTATGGTTACTCGAATGTATCCTGGTCCAAATTGGCTGGAAACATCTAGCACTAAAATCCCCAAGGCTTCTAGTTTTTCCACGATATCTGGAAGATTCGTGTTAATGAGAATGAAATTTGTACTTGTTGGAAAGATGGTTATTTTTAATTTCAATTCCTTGATTTCATTGATCACTCTCTCTTTTTCCTCAATGATTTCTTTTACTTTTCTTTCAAAATATTTTCTATGATTTAATGCATTAATACCAGCAATAACATTTGGATTTGAGAGCATGGTAGATATACCTTCAAACCTATGAATGATTTGCTCACCTCCAATTAGATAGCCAATTCCGAGTCCTGCTAAACCAAAACCCTTGCTTAATGTCCTTAAAATTGCAAGATTTGGGTATTCTGTAATTAAATGAACGAAACTTGCTCTTGAAAATTCATAATACGCCTCATCAATTAACAAAATTACGTTCTTGTTTTCAATTATTTCAAGTACATCACTTTCATCAAGCATCAAGCTTCCAGTAGGATTATTAGGATTATCTAAAATAGCCAATGTGGGTTTTTTTAAATACTCAATCATGGAATCAATGGGAAACTTGAAATGTGGTTTTTTCAACTTTACCTTGAGGATCAACGAATTCATTTTGCGGGACGTGGCTTCGATTAAAAAAAAGGAAGGTTCCGCCATTAATATTTGTCTTTTATTGGCAAATAGGTAAATGAACTCTTTTAGTAGGATATCAGAAGCGGTACTGAGAATTATTGCCTCTTTAGGACACTTGGTATAATCACTTAATAAATGTAATAATTTTTCAACATTTGATGGGAAAGCGTATCGATTCAGTTCATCTATACTATTTTTAATTGCCTTTATCATCCTTTTAGGAAATGAGATGGGTATCTCATTTCTATTTAATCTAATCATTACCACTAAACCATTAATTTAGAAATAATAATTACATTTAACAATTTAATTAATAAACTCTTAAATCGAAGATTTAAGTCAGCAATCCACGCTAGCAATTAATTCCTCCTTGTAACCTATTATAACTCTAATATATCCTTTCAACATCTCATCTACTTCTGGATCTCCCGTGTCAACTCTCAAGCAATCCAATTCTCTCATTTTTTCTTCCGTTGAAATCACTATTATGTTTTCCTTGCCTACCATCTTTAATATTTTTGGAGTTAGTTGCTTATTTCCTCGACCAAAAATGAAACCTTGTCCGCCAATTGGAGTTATTATTATTTTAGCTTTGTTAAATTGTTTTAATAAATCTAAAATTCCTTGTTCATTCAAGTCGGTACCGATGATTTGGTTATTATAGAGGGCGTCGATTCCAAGAAGTGTTTTCTCCAACTTTAAATGATCTGTTATAGCTTTAACGGTAGTACCTGGTCCCAATAAGTAAAGCGTATCTTTCTCTAATTTTTCAATGACATATTCTGCAATTTCTTCCTTGTTTTCGGCAATGGACCTGCCTTCTTTTGAGCCAGACTTCCCAGCTTGGACAAGACTCTGAATTTTTGGCACTTTTAAGTATCCATGAAGCTTAGCATCAAGTCTTCCCTTTCTAAAAGAATCTTCATTAATGTCAAGAACTTCATTTTCTTGAATATCTACATGTTCATTAATATATTTGTCTATCAATTCAGCAGCTGCTTTGGGGTTTATTGCAAAAACAGAACTAAACATTTTTACACCAGAAGGTAATGCAACCACGGGAATTGATAAATCAATGGCATCACAAATATCCCTTGCAGTTCCATCTCCTCCACAAAAAACTAATAAATCTATTCCTTTTTCTTTCATCAAGCGAGCTATTTTTTTAGTATCCTCAGGAGTAGTTTCTTCTCCTATATTTCCAACAACTTCAAATTCTAAATCGAATTCCTTAATGACATTTTCGCCCATTTTTCCTGGAGCTACCAAGAAATAGATTTTACCTTTATTTTTTAAATGTGAAAGAAGTTCTCTCGTTCTTCCTGGAGTGACCGGGTTTGCCCCCATCTCAATTGCCTTCTTATAAGCATCACCATCTGTGCCTTTAAGCCCAACGCTACCTCCCATTCCAGCAACAGGATTTATTATTAAACCAACTTTTACTTTATCATCTTTTCGAGTATTCAACCATTATCTTCCTCTAATTGAATTATGTTGACATTTAATTTACATTAACAAATGATTAAAAACTTATTTCAAAAAGCTCTTATAAATTTTTAATAAAATCATGGAAATTGAAAAGTTAATGAATACCTTGAACCTAAAAATTAATTATCCTCATTTTACTTCATTTTTTAAGCACGATAATAAAAATATATAAAAATTTAAAATAAAAATTAAATATTATTAGATTTTTCTTCCAGTTTTCTTCATTGCTTTCTTGTAATCACTATCAAATATAGATCTTACTAATTTTGGAAACAATCTCATCATTCTCCAAGCAAATTTTGCCTTGCCTGGTAATATCTCAAATCGTCCTTTTAAGACATCTGTTATAAAGATATCTGCCACCTCCTCTGCGGTCATCAATTTACCTGCTTCTGAAATGATGGCGCATTCTTGGGGCTTCAACTTATTTTCCTCCTCGAAACCGGGAGTATCCGTATCTACAGGGTATAATACTGATACTTTTATGTTATAAGGTTTAAGTTCGTGCCTTAATACTTCTGCAAGACCTACCAATGCAAATTTTGAGGGAGAATATGTAGCATATCCCATGAATCCAATGAAACCCATCGCAGACGATGTAATTCCTATATATCCCTTCCTTGCTTTCATGAAATGGGGTAGCAATATGAGGATTGGGACCAATTGTCCGTAATAATTTACATCCATATTCTTCTTGAAATCTTCTAAGGTTAACTTTTCAATATATTGAGGAAAAGCATACCCAACAAAGTTAAATAAATAATCCGGCACGCCATATCTATTAATAACATCTTCTAAAAGTGGCTTTAATTTTTCCATATCCGTAGTATCGCATGAAATCATCTCAACAAATTCAGTATTTTCAGACTTAACTTGTTCAATTTCATCAACAGCTTTTTTCAAGAATTCTTCATTTCTAGCAATTATTACGACACTTCCACCTAATTGTGCAAATAATTTTGCTGTTGCTTTCCCCATTCCTTTTGAGCCACCGGGAATTATGGCATAACTCCCCATAAAAGGCTGTTTTTTGAATAATTTTGCTTTAACCACGTGATTCACCTTTTTTATATTTTGTAATTTGAAAAATTTTTTTAAGCGTGTCGTCTAAAGCAAGTGTTGAGATGCGAAGACCAAGCAGGAAATTCCTAATGCAATGCAAAATCCATTGATGATGAAATTCATTATTGCATCTGAAATTTTCTTTTTATACCCTCCTTGTTGAATGTTGAAAGAAATGTCTAAAAGTCCAAGGAAAATTAATGCACTCCCAGCAGCTATTGTAAAAAAAATCCCATGCCATCCACCAAAAATCAAACCCATTGCAGCAACTATGAGTATGGGCGTTAACCAGAGGAGATCTGGTACGGGAAATGAACGTTCAAATGCTAAATAAACTTCTGAATTATCTGGGTTTTTATTTTCCACAAGGAAAAAGTATATCCAAAAGCCTACAATTCCAACAGCTCCAATTAATTGGAATATTGCTAAAATAAAAGCATCCATTACTTATTCATCTCTATTTTTAATTCAATTTTTATATTTATCAATTAATGGGATGTTTTCTCATATTTAAACCTTTTAAAGATGAGCTAATACCAAATTAAAAAATAATATATTCTTAGAATTTTTTTTTTAATATTATCTTAAAAAATAAATTTTAACAAGGCTAAGATTAATGAAAATTAAAAACCCAGTTAACCTTACTTTATTATCAATTTCATTCCTAATTGCTGGAGTTCTTGGAATTATTTTTATTACACAAATGGAAATTCTTCCTGGATGGACTTACAATAGATTTCAAGAAAATTACAACCCAATGCACTTTAATTCAATTAATGCCGAGAGCGATTTAAATGGAGATGGAATTAACGATATAATCTTATATAGTGATATGGGAAGTGATAATAAAATCCCCTATATCTCTCCTAATACTGGTTATTTAATTGCTTTAAATCCTAAAAATGGGGAAGAGATTTGGTCTAAAAGATATGATAACCCCATAAAAAAAGTATTTCCTATTGGTGATATTAATAATGATGGGTTCAATGATTATATAATTAATATTGCATCCGTATTACCTTATTGGAATAAAACATCTGGAGATTGGTATGAAACGGTAACGATTCCAAATAAATTTCACGTGTTCATGGTAAATGGAAAAAATGGGACCATTATTCCAATAAAAACTGGAGATAACGTAAATTTTACTAATTCCTATCTTAAAAAAGCTATAAATCTCAACCAATATGTCAATAGCGACATTGATTTTGCATTTTTAGAAGCAGTCTATTATGGAGATCCCATAAACCAATATGTTTGCAATCTTTCATTTTACCAATCCAATGGAACGAGAATTAAAACCTCTTTTCTCGATATTTGTGGCTATATTGAGGATACTAAAACAATTGATTTAATTCCATTCAATTACTACAATGATGATATCGAATTTTTATATGTTGGGTCCAATATAATAATACTTTATAACAGTAGCAAGGAAAATTTTTTTTCTGAAATCTATAACATAACATCTACCTTATATTTCGAGAATTATGCAATAATAGATGACCTAGATTCAGATAACATTCCTGAAATTGCAGTAAA